>CAKZOY010000482.1 GCA_937138275.1 uncultured Chloroflexota bacterium | reverse complement strand
CGCTAGTTCCCCAATTACCAATCCCCAATCCCCACCTTAATTGCCTTACTCTCTCATTGGGGTATAATAATTGCTATCGGCGGTCAGCGACCCCATCTGCGGGCCTCTATCCCGTCGCTGGAGGTCGCCTATGGGTGCCGCCTTGCACATGGTAACCGATCTGGCGTCGCAGGGAGGGGGGATGATTCAACTGTTATCCATCCTGGTTCTGACATTCTCCCTGACCCTCGTCCTGCTGGGGCTTCTGACCCTCTGGCTGGAACGAGGGCCGGGGCGCTGGCAGGGGATCGCCGTGACGCTCTTGGGGGTACTGGTGGGGGCCGGGTATTCCCTGTTGGGGAGCCGGTACTCCATCCTCCTCTTCGGCGACCTGATTGTGCGGGTGGACCTGCCCCGCCTGATGGCGACGGCGCTTGCTTACACCGTGGGGGTCCTGGGCGGGGCCGGGCTGGCCGTCGGACTCTTCCTCTGGGTCACCGGGCGCTATCAGGCATGGCAGATTCGCCGCCGGATGATTGCCCTGGTGCTTCTGGTGCTGGTTTTGGGAATTGCCCTCACCTTTCTCGCCATCTGGGTCAGCCGTCGTTTCGGGTAGGTCGGATGATCAGTGTAGAAGAGGCCCGACGGTACTATCAGGGGGCGGAAAGCAGCCACGATTTTGACCACGTCTTGCGGGTGCTGGCACTGGCCGAGCGCATCGCCCGGCAGGAAGGGGGGGACTTGGAAGTTGTGCGGGCTGCGGCGCTCCTGCACGACATCGGTCGGGCGGAGGAAGAGGCGACGGGGGCCGACCACGCCCTTGTGGGAGCGGAGCGGGCGCGGGAAATCCTCGCCGGGCATCTGCCGGAGAAGGTGGAAGCGGTGGCGATAGCGATCGCGTCCCACCGGTTTCGCAGCGGGCCGCCGCCAGCGACCCCCGAGGCGCGCGCCCTCTTTGATGCGGATAAACTGGACGCCCTGGGAGCAGTCGGGGTTGCGCGGGCTTATGCCTACGCGGGTGCCCGAGGGCGACGATTGTGGGCCCCGTCTAACGTCGCGGCCGCCCAGGGGGACGGCACCCCAGACCATACACCCGTGCACGAGTTCGTCGGGAAACTTTCTCACCTTCCGGATGTAATGACCACCGCCACCGGTCGCGCGATCGCTGAAGAGCGGTACGCCTTTATGCTTCAATTTTTCGTCCGGATGGAGGCCGAGGTGCGCGGCGAGCGTTAAGGGAGGCGGAAAATGGACAAGTGGCTCCAACTGTTCTGGCTTTTCCTGAAGGTGAATCTGCTCACCACTTCCGGTCCGGCGTCGACGGGTCTTCTATACAAGGAAGCAGTGGGGCATCTGATGACAGAGGAAGAGTTCATAGAGGCCGTAGGTTTCTCCAGCGTCCTCCCTGGCAGCGACGCTCTGCAACTGGCGATGTTCGTCGGCTACACGGCAGGGGGCATCCGGGGAGCGTTGGTGGCGCTCCTGGGCTCCATTCTGCCGCCCACGGTCCTGATGCTGGCGATCGTCTCCATCCTGCAGCGCATTCGGGGCGAGGCGTGGGTCAGCAACTTCGTCCAGGGATTGGCCCCGGCGGTCGCCGTCCTGCTGTTGCTGGTCGCCTGGAAGATTTTCGGGGAGGACGCGCGCAACTGGAAGGTGGTCATTCTGGCTGTGGCCAGTTTCATCGCGTTTCAACTGAAAATCCCGCCCGCGCTGGTGCTCCTGGCCTCCGGCCTGGCGGGCATCTGGCTCTTTCGTTGAGGCGATGATCCCTATGAACATCCTTCTTTGTACCAACGGGCATCCGGCAACCTGGCCCTCTCTGGAGTACGGAGTCTGGCTGGCGGGGGAAGGGCGGGCCCGTTCCTGTTCCTGGGCGGTCTCTCTGCTGGGGGTGGTGGAGAAACCGGCCCAGCGCCCGGCGGTGGAGGAACTGCTGGAAAAGGCGGAGCGCCATCTGGCGGAGGCAACCGTTCCATATCACCGCCGGATGCAGGAAGGGAAACTGGAGAAGGTTATCCCGACAGCGGCCGCGGCCTTTGACCTGACCGTCCTGGGGCCGATGACCTCCCATCTGGTCTGGGCGGGCTGTTTTTCCCGACTCCTTCCGGCGATGGAGAAACCGGTTCTTTATGTGACCGAAGCCCGTTTTCGCCTGGAACATCTGCTTCTATGCACGGGAGGGCTGCGCTACGCGGAGGGGGTCATCCGGGTGGGGGGTACCCTGGCGCGGACGTTCGGGGCGACGGTCACCCTGCTCCACGTCGTGGAGCCGGTCACGCTGGAGTATCCCCTGGCCAACGAGGTGAGAGAGCACTGGCGGGAACTTCTGGAGACGGACACTCCCCAGGCGCGCCGTCTGAAGGAGTCGCTGGGGACCCTTCGGGAGATGGGGGTTGGGACGGAAGTGCGTCTCCGGCACGGCCCCGTCGTCCACGAAATTCTGGAGGAGATCCGGGAGGGGGACTACGACCTGGTGGGGGTCGGTTCTCCGTACGCTACCCGCAGTTTGCGCCGCCTCTACCGGCCCAACGTGGCCGTAGGGGTTGCGGAGGCAGCGGAACGGCCGGTCCTCATCGCCCGGCCGGGTTCTGTAGTCGGATAAAGGGGCAGGATTTCAAGATGCAGTTGAATCGGCTTCACGT
>CAKZOY010000481.1 GCA_937138275.1 uncultured Chloroflexota bacterium | reverse complement strand
CGGGGTTGAAGTAGTCGGGACTGCCGACCATCGCCAGGATTTCCCCCGTCTGCGGGTTCAGGGCCACCAGCGCGGCGTTGTTCACGTCCCGCAGGCCGCTCTCCTCGCTGGCCTGAGAGAGCCGCCGCAAATGCCGCCGCATTACCGCCTCGCCCGTATGCTGCAGGTCCAGGTCCAGAGTAGTGGTGACGACCAGCCCGCCGGTATAGAGAGTTTCGGCGCCGAACTTCTGCTCCAGCCACGACCAGACGTACATCACGAAGTGTGGCGCCTCAATGGGGAACGGGGTGGAGGCGAAACGTAACCGTTCCTGGGCAGCCAGTTCCGCCTGTTCGGGGGTGATGTAGCCCTGCTCTGTCATCAGGTGGAGGACGACCCGTTGCCGGTCGCGAGCGGCGGACGGGTTGGTCAGGGGATCGTAGAAGACGGGGGATTGGGGAAGTCCAGCCAGCATAGCGCATTCGGCCAGGCTCAACTCCGCGACCCCTTTGCCGAAGTAGGTGCGCGCGGCGGCCTCTATCCCGTAGGCCAGATTCCCGTAGTAAACTTCGTTGAGGTACAGGGTCAGGACTTCGTCCTTGGTGTACATACGGGCGATGCGCCAGGCGAGGATGGACTCCCGGAGTTTGCGCAGGAGGGTGCGCTGGGTGCGCTCCTGGGGGGAGAGGAGAAGGTTGCGGGCCAGTTGCTGGGTGATGGTGGAGCCGCCTGCCAGCACCTCACCGCCCCGCAGGTTGATCCAGATGGCGCGCAGGATGCCCCGGATGTCCACCCCGGGGTTGTTGTAGAAGTCGGCATCCTCAGTGGCAACCGTCGCCTGGCGGCAGTAGAGGGGAATCTGCTCCAGCGGCACCGGGACGTGGCGGCCCAGATGCGGGTCGGAGATTTCGTAGAGCAGACGCCCGTTTCGGTCCAGGATGCGGGAGGACGCGCCGGTCTGATGGTCGTAGAGCGTGTGGGGAGAGGGGAGGTCAGCCAGCAGAAGATGACCTCCCCACAGGGCGATGCCCAGTGCCAGAAGCGACAGCACGGCCCCGACTTTGATAATCCAACCGCGCATCTTCCTCCGCCCCCTACCGACTACCGACTGCCCCCTACCGACTACCGTTCAATCCCATCCCGCGCCATCACGCCCTGGGTGTAGT
>CAKZOY010000480.1 GCA_937138275.1 uncultured Chloroflexota bacterium | reverse complement strand
CCTGGACCTGCTGGTGGCCGGATTGGGGGAGAATTAACAATGAATCAATTAACAATTAACAATTAACAATTAACAATGAGTCAATTGACAATGAGCCTGTGAACCAATTCCCAATTTCCCAATACCCAACCCCTGATCCCCGGAGGAACCATGACCCGACATCCGCATCTGGACCCCTCGCCGTTTCTGCTGGAAGGCGGGCCGGTAGGCATACTGCTCATCCACGGATTTACCGGTTCCCCGCCGGAGATGCGCCTGGTGGGCGAGTATCTCCACCAGCGCGGGATGACGGTCTACGCTCCTCTCCTCCCCGGCCATGGGACGAAGGTGGAGGACATGAACCGCTGCCGCTGGACAGACTGGGCCGGGCACGTGGAGCGGGCACTGATGGACCTGCGCGCCCGCTGCCCGACGGTCTTTGTCGGCGGGCTATCTATGGGCGCGGTCCTTACCCTCTACCTGGCGGCCCGCCACCCCGACCTGCCCGGCGCGGTTGCCTACGCGCCGGCAACCCTCGTCGCCGACCGGCTCATTTACCTGACCCCCGTCCTCAAGTACTTCATCTCCAAACGGCCCAAGTCGCCGGAGAGAGATCTGACCGACCCGGAGGCCGACCTGCGCCTCTGGAGTTATGAGGAGAATCCCGTCTCCGGAGCGCATGAACTGCTTAAGTTGACCCTGACCGTCCGACGGTTGCTCCCCCAAATCATCTGCCCGCTGCTGGTGATGTACAGCACCCGCGACCAGGCCGTCCATCCCCGCAGCGGGCCGTACACATACGAGCGCGCCGGGTCAAAGGATAAGGAACTGGTCGTCCTGCACAACTCCGGACACTGCATCACCGTGGACAGTGAGTGGGAGTTCGTAGCGGAGAAGACCTGGGAGTTTATCCGGAGGCACACCTGATGCCCGACCTGTTCACGCGGTTCCCCGCCCTGGAGGGCGCCCATCCGTTGCTGACCGGGCGCCGGATTGCCCTGATCGGCGTCTCGGTCATCCTGCGGGATGATGAGGGCTGGTACTTTGAAATCCAGCGCGCCCGCTACTGGGCCCGCCGCGCCGACGGGACAATTTCCGTGGGCATCGGTGGCATTGGCGGGGGCTTACACGCAGAGGAAGGGGCCGTAGAGGCCCTGCGGAGGGAGGTGCGCGAGGAACTGGGGGTGGACCTGATCCTGGAGACGCCGCCCCACACCGTTCTGGTCCACGAATGGCGCGTGGCGGGGTATCTGGACATAGCCTCCGAGCCGGTTTCCGGGGCTTATCCGTATATCGTCAACCTGCTTCCCCCTCAACTGGGGGGCGCCGAAACGCCCGACGCGCTCGCCATCGTCACGTTTCTGGGGTATCCCCTGGAACGTCCTCGTCGGGGCGACCTCTTCGGCCTGCTGACGGTGGCCCATTCCGCGCTGGATGAGTTTCTGGATTCTCCGGAATGGCCTCTGGAAGTTCTGCAGGCTCATCCTGGCATAACCCTGGACCTGGCTGGGAAACTGCCAGCGAACTGCATCCTCCGCCCCATCCTCACCGCCCGCGCCTTCCGGGTGGTGATGCGGACAGACCTTGCCCTTACATAGGTTTTGGCGCTGGCGGCCTTTGGCCGCCAGCGCCAAAACCTATAATTTTTCTCCCCAAAGAGCGGTGGCATGCCTCCGGTACCTCATCCCCCTCACTTTTTCAGCGCCCTCCAGGAGAGGGGTGTCGCCGGAGGAGATGGAGAGAGACCCGGAGTGAGGACTTCTTCCTGGCCGAAATGGAGGCGCCGAAGAACCGAAACGGTCCCGCACCAGCCCCTAATACCGCAACAGCGCCCCAATCCCCACCGGGTTCAGTAGCGGATGATGGTCCACCACTTCTATCTCCCCGCCGTCCTCTATCACTCTGGTGACCGCGGCCTCTGCAGCATCGGGGATTTCCGCAAACGCGCCTGCACAGAAGGGGCAGGTGCCGGGATTCTGGGCGGCCAGGTAACCGCAGGACGTACAGCGATAGCCGGGGGCGTGGAAGTTTCGTAGAATAACCAGGGTACGGATACGGCCCTCATGCGCCGCGCTGAGCGTCTCGTCCAGCCCCAACGTCCCCCCACGTCCCTTCGCGGCAGCCGTGACGACCTCTTCCACCAGCGCGGCCTCCCGCTCCTCCTCCACCCGGCGCAGTACTTGAAGGGAGCGTTCCCGTAAATCCCGGACGCTCTCCCCGGAGTCCACGCTTATTGTCCCGACGATGGCTTCCTGAAGCGCTTTGGGCAAAAGGTCCCGGAACTGCGATACGGTGGGCTCTGCGCCTGCCAGGATCAACCGGCGCGGGGTGTGTTGACGCCAGAACTGCTCCACCGTCCGCGCCGCCTGGCGGAGATTGCGCATTGCCACTTCTTCCATATGGCGACTGCCGGAGGGGGCTCCGCCGCGCCGTTCCGCTCCACCGGAAGAGCCCCGACCCCGTTTCAGTTTCCGCACCTCCTCGCCGTCAAACGACTCTTCGTAGATCGGCTCGCCGAGGTGGAAGAGGAGAATGCGCGCCCCTTCCCGGTTCACCACGGCGACCCCATACCGCTCATATGTATCCAGGAGGGCAGCCAGGGGGGAGACGTACGGACGACGGGCCACCGTCACGCCGGAGGCCACAGGGATCGGGAGAACATACGCGCGCCAGAAGTCGGCGGCCCGACAGGAGAAAACCGCTACCCCCCGGCCCGACCAATCGTACTCGTGCTCAAAATACCGCTGAACGGCATGAATATCCTCCGGAGATGCCTCCTTTTCCGCTTGCTTCAGCATGTTCCGCAGGGAGAGAAGATACTCTTCGGTGGTGTGCCGCGTCGGGTCCACGTCCAGGTAGACACTCAGAATAGGCGCCTCGGCCTGGAATTGGGCAAGGGTACGCAGTTCAGTTTCGTATATCATGGCTCTCCTTCAGGGATTTCGGATTTTTTCAGCGCGGCCGTTTTCCTAAACGAACGGTCACGTCCATCTGTCGCGCATCCCGGATAATGGTCACCGTGACCTGCTGTCCTACCTCGGTCTCCCGGATCAAATAGGCTATGAGATCGTTGAAATCCTGCACCGGATCGCCGTCAATCGCCACGATAATGTCCCCTCCAACCGTGACCGTCGTGCCCAGGACGCGGACTTGCCGGGTTCCCCCGCGAATACCGGCCTGGTCCGCCGGCCCCCCCGGCTCCACCGATGAGACCAGGACCCCGTGATTCACCGGGAGGTCCAATTCGGATGCCAGTTGGGACACCGTGAACCGATTATCTGCAACGATGCCCAGATAGGGGTAGGAGTATGTGCCCTCCGAGATCAGGCGCGGGACGATCCGCTTGACGATATTCACCGGCACGGCAAAGCCAACGCCCGCGTTCGTGCCGGTGGTCGTCTGAATGGCGGTGTTGACGCCGATCACCCGCCCTTCGGAATCCAGCAAGGGGCCGCCGGAATTGCCGGGGTTGATAGCCGCGTCGGTCTGAATCACTTCTGGGGTGGAGAAAGCCCCCCCGGTGGCAGTTGTATACGTGGGCAGGGTACGTCCCAGAGCGCTGATAACCCCAACCGTCATAGTGCCCTGCAGGCCGAAGGGATTGCCGATCGCAATGACCCGCTGCCCCACCCGCAGGGCATCGGAGTCCCCCAATTCCAGCGGCACTGCGCTGGGAGGCAAATCGTCCACCAGGAGGACTGCCAGGTCGGAAAAGGGATCGGTCCCCAGCACACGGGCCTTGCGAAGGCTTCCATCGCTGAAAGTGACCCAGATGGTGTCTGCCCCCTCCACAACATGGTTGTTCGTGACAATGTGCCCCTCGGTGTCAATGAGAAACCCGGAACCGCTGCCGAAAGCACTGGCGCTTTCCCCTACCCCAGCCGCCACGTCTATGTTGACCACGCCGGGGTTGGCCCGCGCGTAGAGGTTAATCAGCAGAAGGTCCTCTGCAGCCACCTCGGCGATAACGGATTCCGGCAGAGGGGTCGGCGTGGCAACGACTACCTGAGGCAACGTCTTCTGCTCCGGGGTATCCTCCGAGGTATTCCCCAGGGAGGGAGTGATCGGCGTGGGGAACGAAACAGTACACGCAAGGGTCGCTAACACCATTAGACTGAGTGCGATCCATATTTCTGAACGTCCCTTCATACCTCGCCTCACTTTCCAAAAAATCCCGTGACCATCCAGCCGTTTGCCGGAGCGCCGTTCTCCTCCGAAGGAGTTCCCTGCAGCGACTCCGCCACCCTGCACAAGACTCATCCCTTCTCGCCCCAAACTGGTTTACGGTCGGCGTCTTCGGCCTCTGGGAAAAGGGTGGACGGTCTCCCTTCATTATCCTGTCCGACGACGAAGATTTTGTGAAGGGAACGCAAAGAAACTGTGAAGGTAAAAGCGTTCGCCAGTGCGCCCGGTGAGAGGCAACAGTTGGTGAGGGAACCTCAACCTCCCATCCGGCAGTTGTCTATTTTCTCTGCAGGCGCGCCAGTTCTTCAAAGAGTTCCCGTTCCCGAGGGCTGAGCCGTTTCGGGACCTGGACCTGGATGACCACGTAGAGGTCACCGCGCCGCTCGGCGTTGCCCGGACGGGGCATCCCTTTGCCCCGCAGGCGGAATTTGGTGCCGCTGCCGGTGCCCGGCGGAATTTTAAGCATTACGGTGCCGTCCATAGTCTCCACCGGCACCTCACCCCCCAGGACAGCGGTATAAAGGTCCACATCCAGGTCTCGCCAGAGGTCACTTCCCTCCTGGCGGAAAACGGGGTGAGGTTTCACGGTCACGGTGAGATACAGGTCGCCTGGCGGGCCGCCCCAGGGGTTGGGTTGGCCTAATCCGGCAAAGCGGATTTTGGAGCCGGTTTTGGCGCCGGGCGGAATCTTGACGGTCACCACACGACCATCCGCTCGCTCCACCTGACGGGTGGTGCCGTGGTATGCCTCCTCCAGGGTGATTTCCACCGGCACCTCCACGTCCTGTCCTTTCCGGGCCTGTCGGGTGCCGGCGCGGGTCCCCGGACGGGCGCGCGCCCCGCCCAGCCCACCGAAGAGGACTTCAAAGAGGTCCCCCAGACCACCCGCCTGCCCGAAGAGTTCGTCCAGGTCCACGTACCGAACCTCCGGCCCGGCCTGGCCGAACCACTGACGCGCGAAGTCCTCAAAGCCACCGGGTGCACCGCGCGCCTGCCAGCGGCTCCAATCGGCGCCGAACTGATCGTAGCGGCGGCGCTTTTCGGGGTCCGAAAGCACCTCATACGCCTCGTTGATTTCCTTAAAACGCTCTTCGGCTGCCTTATCGCCGGGATTCATATCCGGATGGTACTGGCGGGCCAGTTTGCGGTAGGCCCGCTTGATCTCATCCTGCGAGGCGTTCCGGTCCACGCCGAGAATTTTGTAGTAATCCTTGTATTCCATTCCGCTCTCTGACCGGTGAATTCGGCAAGACGATTCGGCTGGGTTTCTATTATGTAGAAATACACCGATTTCCGGACCGTTTCTCCAGCCAGCCGACGGCTTTCAGGACGCCGCCTGGGGGTGTAAAACGGATGCCTGCAATCCGCCAGCGGATGAACTCCACGATGATCCCCGCCTCCTCTCCGGTATCCATATACGCGAAATCTGTTCGGATCGGCCCCAGCCCCAGCCGTCCCCGCACCCAGATCGGGTATCCGGCCTGGGCCAGCCGGTCGGCCCAGGCATCCACGTCCTTTACCCGAAAACCCAGGTGATGGAGAACGATGCGCCCTTCGGGATGCACGCTGGGGGTGTAGAAGTCGGAGCCGTCCAGCGGCTCCAGCAACTCCAGTTCTATTCCCTGATAGCGGGTCAGGGCCATTTTCCCGCGGACGCGGCGCTCCTGGCCGCGCTCGCGCCAGAGGAGCGGCGTTCCGGCGGCGATGAAGAAGGGGCCGATGCCCCGCTCCTCCAGAATGCCCGCCGCCTCCTCGACGTCGCGCACGACCAGACCCAACTGGTCCACCTCCGGCAGCGCCCATCGCTCCCGAAAGGGACGGGCCAGATCGCCCATCGCAGCATGGAAATCAGGGGTCTGGAGCAGGTCTTCCAGGAACATCCGCCCCTCCGTATCTTAATTGTATGCCCAGAGAGGGGGTTTGTCAAGAGACGTCTCCGTGGGGCTTGCGCAGTAATTCGCCCTGGGTGGGAAAGGGGTGGGGTTGTGGGGCGGCTTCGCCGCCCCACAACCCCAATTTCTTCTTGACTTCGCGAGCACGCTGCTCCCCGAAAGGGATTTGCTGCACAAGCCCATCGGCCAATAATTGTTGACAAAAATACTCAACTATGTTAAAATAACCTCACAATGCGCATATCCACCCGAGGACGATACGCCGTACGAGCAATGCTGGACCTGGCCCTCCATCAGGCAGAGGGGCCGGTCGCGCGGGCCGATATCGCCCGGCGCCAGGGGATCTCTGCCAGTTACATCGCCCATCTGTTCCGTCGGTTGGAGCAGGCCGGGCTGGTCCGGGGAGTAAAAGGACCCTCCGGTGGCTACCTGCTGGGCCGGGATCCCGCCGCCATATCCATCGGCGAGATTGTCCGCACGGCAGAGGGGCCCATTGCCCTGGTGGACTGTGTCGGCCCGGGGGGAGAGAAATCCTGCACCCGGGCGGAGGACTGCGTGGCCCGTTGCTTATGGCAACAGGTATCGGCGGCCATTGCGGAGACGCTGAACGGTGTGACTTTGCAGAACCTCTGCGATCAGGCACGGAGCAAGGAGGCGAGATATGGGCAAAATCTACAGCGACATCACGAAAACCATCGGGGAAACCCCTCTCGTCCGGTTAAACCGCCTGACCGCCGGGATGGAAGCCACGGTGCTGGTCAAACTGGAGAGTTTCAACCCTCTCGCCAGCGTCAAAGACCGCATCGGCGTCAGCATGATTGAGGCCGCCGAGCGGGAAGGAAAGATCGGGCCCGATAC
>CAKZOY010000479.1 GCA_937138275.1 uncultured Chloroflexota bacterium | reverse complement strand
GCGGGTCCACGACCAAGTAGGAATGGCCTGCCCCGCAGGGGTAGCGATGAGGGCCACTCAGGTCGCAGCGGTCTAGCAGATTGCAGATTGCGGATTGCGGATTGCAGATTGCAAATTGCAGATTGCAGATTGCAGATTGGAGGCTGGCGATCAGGTGTTGCGGGTCGGGGAGCAGGTCCGGCGGGTCCGAGGCGGGGCGGACGAAGTTCAGGTTGAAGGGGAGGCCCCGCTCCAGGGCGAAGGCCACGATATCGGCCAGACCATCCAGGTTGCGGGCGGTGACGGTGACCGAAAGGTGGGGGCGCAGGCCCAGGGCAAGGGCCGTATCCACCGCCGCGGCGACGGATGCGGAGGTGGGGTGTTCGTCTGCGAGGGGTCTTTGCCGGTCGTGGGCGCTGCCGATGCCGTCTATGGAGATGGAAACCCGGATTCGCTCATCGCGGAGCCAGCAGAGCAAGGCGGGGGTCAGGGTGCTGCCGTTGGTGAGCAGAACCTCCTGCAGTTCCAGGCCTGCCTCCGCCGCGCGCTGGCGGGCATAGGCATGAACGGCCCGGAGGGTGGGGAGGTTCAGGGTGGGCTCCCCGCCGCCGTATTTGATTTTGAGGGCACTGGCGCCGGTTGCGACGGCCGAACGGATCGCTCCGTCTACCGCCGCCCGCCCAACCTCTGGAGACATATCCTCCTGGCCTCTGGGGGCGTAGCAGTAGGCGCAGCGGAAGTTGCAGCGGGTGGTGAGGTGGAGCCAGAGGGTAAAACGTGAAACGTAAGGCGTAAAACGTGAGGCGTGTTGCGTGTTGCGTGGTTGCGTGTTGCGTAGGGGTTCCAGGAGGCCCAGGGCGGCCAGTTGGCGGGCGGGGGTATCGGCCAGGGGAGCGGGTACGGTGTAGGAATCCAGCAGGCGCGCCGCATGCTCGTTCAGGACGGCAATGCCGGAAGGGGCGAGGGGATTGAAAGCCAGTTCGTGACCGTTCGGGAGCGGGGCGCGGTAAAGGGAAGGGGGAAGGGTCCAGAGTGTGTCGGCGGGGATAAGCGCCGCCTCTGGCCCGGAAGCCGGGCAAGCGCAGTCGGTTTCCGATAGGGCTGCCGTGGAGACGACAATTCGGGGAACGTCCGGCGCGCAGGCGCAATCCTGTTCTGGCTGTTCGGATAGGGAGGCCCAGAGGATACGGTATGGAACCTGGTTCATATTCGTACTCCTGACCCGCTGGAGGGTGCCACTTCTCGGTAGCTGTTTAACCGTTTGCTATTGCAGAAGGGCTTCGTAAGATTCATATGGGCCCAGGAGACTCTCTATTATCTTCCAAAAACGCCAGTCTTTCGGCTGTTTCTTAGCTGCGAATTCTTCGCTCATCTCAGCGACCGCATTGTAGACCGCTTTCATTTCCTGGATGTTTAATCCCTTCAACTGGTCGTGGATCAGGGCCAGTGCCCGGCGCAGGTCCCGGAAATCTTCCGCCACCAGATAATCATACTCCAGCGCCAGAGCAAACTCTCTTGCGGCAGTTTTTAACGAGTCATAGGGAGGTGGTTTGGGTGAACGGCGGAACGCCTCCATCGCGCGTACCCCCCGCAGGACGTGCAGGCGGGCCAGTTGCTGAAAGATCCCCAGCATCGTGTCTTCCTTCACACTGGGGAATTGATTTGGAGTTATCAGATGAGAAGGGAATCGGTCTTGAATTTCCTTTTCCACCTTCTGGAGATGGTCTTCCAGTTTTTGCTGGGCGGCAATATAGTGGTACAGCCATGCTAATCCCATTGCGGCATCCAGGTAGAGAACCCAGAGAGAGTTTTTGCTGGCGATGTCCATAGCCTCTCTCAAAGCATTTTCGGCGCTCTCGGCGTGGGACGCTACATCGGGCAGTCGGAAGCGACAGAATTCCCGATGCGTGATCCCACACTCATAATAAGCAGTGGCCAGGCGTTCGGGTTCTTCCACTTTTTGGGAAAAAATCTCTATTGCTGCCTGACTATGGCACAAGGACTTGTTCAGCAGACGTTCCCGTTCGTGGGAGAGAACAGTTCTGGGTGGTTCGCTCATGAAGCGGTAGCATGCGGCCAGGAATAGATGGGCCATGCCTGCTCCCCGATGGAAGTCTTGCCACTGGGCGATCCGGAGTGCCCGCAAGGCATAGGTTTCCGCTTCTTTAAATTGACCGGCGAAAATTTCTATCCCTGCCAGCGTGTTCAGTGTCAGCGCTACCCGACTGGGGACACCTTGCCGGGCCCGTAAGCGCAGAGCATCCGTGGCGTGCAGGTGGGCCTGGGGGAACTGGCCGCGCAGGGCCAGGACAAAAGCCAGATTGGTCAGCGTGTTCGCCTGCTCCGCCTCTATTTTTGTCTCTCGCCAGTAGGGGAGCGATTTCCAGTAGAGATCTCCCGCTGCGATGAACTGGCCCTGCACCCGCCGGAGATACCCCAGATGGTTGTACAATTGCCCACGCAACGTGTTCACCCGCAGGACATACTCTTCGCGAGCGGGGAGTTCGTTTAAACGGCGGTCTGCCTGGCTCAGCAGTTTCTCTCCATCCTGTAAATTGCCCTGGAGGATGCGTATAAGGGCTTCTACAATATCCAGTTCGGCCTGGGCCAGTTCCCCTCCCTCTTTCAGCAAACCCGCCTGTGGGCCGCGCAACCGTCGGATGACTTCCGAGGCCTCCTGGTATTTGCCGTCGCTGATCAGCCGTCTGACCCAGCGCAGGGCGGCGTCAGCCTGGACTTCCGCGCGGGGAAGTTCATCTATCGCCTCCATCTGACTACTGGGGTCAAATTCTCTCCAGAAATCACGCACTTCTGCTGCCAGTTGCATATCCAGGATGGTATCCCCCAGTGCCAGGGCCTCTCCAGCGTATCGGAAATATTTTGCAAAACCGAGGTGGGCGTTCCGGCGCAATGCATAGTGGAGGTCCTCTGTTAGGGCCTCCCGCAGGCGGTGTGCGGCGGTGGAGAGCTCTTCCAGTAACACTTCCTCGAAACGATCAAACAATCCGGCAATGTGCCCCCGCGCGGCATCAATCTCCTTTTTATAATAATCCTGCAACGGTTTGAATACTCCATCGGGGATGGTCTCACGAGGATCCCGCAGCAGGGCATACATCTCGTCGTGAAGGAACAGCCGCCGATCGGCTGGCCGGGTTTTGACAAAAGAAAGGCGTTTAGCCTGCTCACAGGCCTCTGCTATTTCTTTCTCTCCCAACCCGGTGATACTTGCTAACAGGTCTTCATCGGCCCCCTTGTGCAACCATCGCATTACTTGAATAATTTCTCCCAGGGGACCCAATGTCTCCGAGATCACCTCTTCTACCCCCCGCAGGAGTTTCCAGCGAATTTCTTCGCGATCGTGAGAAGATAAACCGCCTGTAGCGCTCAGTGGTTGGTCCAGCGGAAATGGTTTCCCGCTGATCGCCAGATAGTCAATGGCCAGCGCCAGAAGGATGGGACGAATAGTGCCATCATCGTCCCGAAGGCTGTGAAAGATGACCCGGCGGAAATCTCTATCCCACCGCTCAATATGTTCTGCTACGAAAGTGTCTCGCGATTCTCCGGTAGATTTTAAAGCCCGGATCAGCGAATCAAAGTATTTCAGAGACTCTTGCTCCGTCAGACCCGAAAGGACGATGGGGGTGTAAGAACCGGTCTGTTGCAACTCCTCCTGGACGATTCCCGTCACCGGCCGGCCTGCCAGGATCACTACGAGGTTATCTATTGCCGGAATAAATTCCCGCAGCAGCCACTCGTATAACAGGGAGCGAGTGGTGGGGATTTCCAGTTGCTGGGCCACGGGGTCATCGCCAGGGAATAACCTTTCTATCGTGTCTATACCGATGACGATGCGTCGTTTCTGGGCCAGCGACTGAAGATCCTGGATAAACGCCCCGATCATCTGGTCCCGCAGGTCGCGCCAGTGGGTGGTGCCCAGGGCTTTTGTCAATTGGGCCCGTGCGTCCCGATAATTTTCGAAACCTTTTCCTCGTGGCGACAGCACTTCCTGGAGGGTGTGGATGAATCCTTCCACGGTGTGG
Organism: uncultured Chloroflexota bacterium; assembly: GCA_937138275.1. Taxonomy (GTDB): domain Bacteria; phylum Chloroflexota; class Anaerolineae; order B4-G1; family DUEL01; genus SpSt-77. The sequence continues at coordinate 19,040 of CAKZOY010000479.1, read as the reverse complement.
TTATAAGTATGAGACATATCTATCGGTCGGGAAGCGATCAACAGCGGGAGCCCTCGGAGAGACTTTTGCAAGATGTGCTGGAGTAATCGAGTCTTGCCGATCCCTCCCCAGCCGCTGATATGGATGATGGCTCCCTGCGAGGTGTCCCGGATAGCCTGATGGATTTGCCGAAGTTCCCTCCGCCGCCCCACCAGTTCGGCCGTGGCAATTGGGCTTAAATATTGTTCTGCATGTGAAACAATGGATACAGGGGTCATTTTCCCTCCTGGAAGTCTCGGGGTGATTTTTTGTCCTTACGGGGGCATCAGGCTTGTGGGATGAGTTTGCTCCATTTCTGCTCCCCCCTTACTGCAGTTAATGCCATAGAGGGAGTAGCGGGAGTGGAAGTTCTGGAACGGATGACCGAAGGTTGCCTCCTTCAGTCACGCTTTTCTACTGGTGATTGATCTGGTGTCATCTGCAACTGTTGCTGGTGGTACTTCGCTTCTTGTTGCCAGCGCTCCCGGGTGCGAGGATATTCCTGAGTCCAACGGGTGTAAAGGTTAAAAGCGGCTTTCTGGAGCGCTTCCCATTTATCCGGCCGCTGCTGGCGCAGGAATTGTTCGGCTATGTCCCGGATGATTCTGTCCAGCACATAAGAGCGCTTCTCCGTGTCCCAGTGAGCCAGGGCCCAGCGGACCAGTTCTTCCCGAATCCGCCGCGCCTGGGCATACATCCAGTTCTGGTAGGAGGGATCGTCGTAATATATTGCCAGCATGGCGGGAATCCGCTCTTCGTCAAAATCGCGGAGCACACATAGGGCCTCCACGTACTCGCGCACTTTCCGACGGTGATCTTCCGGGATGGTCGCCAGCAGGCCTTCCAAAGACCAGTCCAATCCTGTATTCACGCCACGGAGAGCCAGGAGGTAGTTCGCCAGAGGGTTGCCTCTCGTGATCGTATGAATTTCCGGCGCTTCGCCGACAGCCTGAGGAGCCTGACGTTCCAGCTGCCATTGAGTGAATCGGAGGTCTGAGAAAGGTTTAACCTCTATGAGATTCGCTTTCACTCCCAATTCCGGTGTTTTCCAGGGATACAACCGTCCCCGTCCCGCCAGTGCGATCAGGACCCGTGGTTCTACCGATAGAGGGGCCAGAAGATAATCCTCTAAAAGTGGCAACATCGCCCATTCCGACTCGTAAACGTGATCTATGAATAGAATGAACCCCTTTTCCTGCAGCAACGTTTTCCGGAGATGGGCAAAGAGATTCCGGCTCATTTCAGCCAGGTCCGCTCCCAATCCTTCGTCGGGACCTTTCGTGGCGGTGCTCACTTTGCGGATAATGTCCGCTACAGCCCAGGTGGGGTCTTTTCCTGTGTACTCTCTCAGGTCTATCCAGACCATTGGTACTTTCTGCCGCCGAAGTTGCTCGCGCCAGTGGGCGCGCAGCCAGGTTTTCCCTACCCCGCGCTCCCCAATAAAGATGAGCACTCCGTGGCCGTTACGTCCCTCCAGCAAAGCGCGCGCCCTTTGCTCCAGTTCCGTCAATTCCTCTTCCCGGTCAACAAACTTATCCGGTGAGTAGTTAAGTTGGGTGGCGTTAATCATATTGCTCCCCCTAATCAGAAGTAATATTTTTATCACCAAATATTAAGCATAAAAGAGGGGTTTTACCCTCTTTTATGCGTGTCTTTCTTATATTTTTCAACTGCACTTTCTACATCTCTCTCATCAATTAAGCCAGAAGTCCCGTGGAGTTGGGTATGGCATTCCAGCACCTGGCGAGTCAGCACCAACATCTCCCGGGGTACAGGAGGCACTACTTTTGCCAGAAGAGTTTCCACATCACGTAGGGCAGGTGAGGAGATCGCATCCAGGCTTCCGAAAGCCCCTTCTGTAGCCACATATACCCGACGGCGGATCACTTCAGCCAGCAGAGCAGGCGTCCAGTTTACGGTGGAGACATACGCCGGGGCTATCAGTTGGGGAAACTTTTTCTCAAACAGGTTCGGGGTATCTGCGGGCAGGAAAGCCTTCAGGAAGACCCGCTCATCCGCCCACCGTTCGGCATGAGGTATTAGCGACGCCAAACAGTTCACAACAGAAAGCGGGTTTTCTGCAGTCTCTGGAGCCCCATCAAAACCATCGGCCAGGATATATACGACCGGGAATTCCAGGACATCCAGCAACAGAGTCCTCATCTGATGCCAGCGGTCAGGAGGGGAGAGAGGGGAAAAGGAATTCGGGCCCTTGTCCAGCGCATCACACCATTCCAGGAGAGTGACAGACTTAGGCGGGTCTCGCAAAATGAAACTCGGGTCCAGGGCCCTTCGTAGGGTGTCTACATTCCCTGTCTGGCGGCAGCGCTCCAGATAATACGGGAGAGGTCCGGGGAGGTTCTGGTGAAAAGCGTTCCGCACTTCCTGTTGTCTGTGCTTATCCAGCCGGAAGAACCAGTGGGGACGGTAGGCGGTAGCGAGGAAAAGGGTAATCGCTGCCGCTTGAGCCAGTGCTCCCAGGTGATCTTCCAGGGAAGGGGAGGCGTTCCCCCAGGATAAGAAGGGAGGAGTATAAGGAATCGGGAAGGGCCGATTGGTTTCCTGACCGATCCAGCAGGCCCGACTCACACTGATGCGCAGGGAGGTTTTTCCTCCACCGGGTGGCGCAAAAACCCAGGAGATGTGATCTCCCCAAATCTGGGCAAAAACCTCGTGGCCGACCAGGTATTCGCTTAAGTGTGGATCTAAAGCGGCGTCCAGAACAGCAAAGGGGTCAAAGCGGAACCCGGCCCATTCCAGCCAGGCTGCTACTCCATCTGCCGAAGCAGAGTTCCCGTTATGGGAGCAGAAAACAAGAGGACCCGCACCAAACATTAAGCGCCTTATAAGAGTAGATTCCGATGGTTACCGGAAACTGTCCTCCAGATAAAATACTCGCGCTGCTATGGGGTTCTTCTGGGGGAACATTTATTTCTTAATGCTGGCTACCTGACAGTTTTCCAATAGGACGCGGACAAGCAGTGTGGCTCATATTCAAAAGCAGGCACTTTCTCAAGGACACCTTCACCTCTCCCCCTTGCTCCCTCCCCGTTGAGGGCGGACGGATCGTCCGCCCCTACGGCCGCACGGGGAGGAAAGGGCAAGGACAAGCCTTGCCCTCTTTTCCCCCTTCTCCCCCGCCGCGGCGGGGGAGAAGGGGGCCAGGGGGATGAGGGGGCGCTAAAGGCCAGACCCTGCCTGCACAAGGTCTGGATATGAGCCGAAAGTGTCAGGTGGTTAAATCTTAATGCACAAATTCGTTCCGGAGCTGCTAATTTCCCTGACAATTATCTCACAACTTTCTTACCAACGCACCTGCAACGAGACTCCCCGGCCGCGGCGAGTGATCAGCAGGACGGGGTTGTCCGGATCCGGTTCTATGGCCTGTCGCAATCGCCAGATGTTCGTATCTATGAGGCTCCTGTACGCAGTGGGCGGTTCGTACTGTTCATCGGTGGGAAACGGCACACGATTCAAACCGTGATACACCTGGTAGTACAACTCTGCTCGGCTGACCATTTCACCCCCGCGCCGGTACAGGAAGCACAACATCTCGTATGCTTTGGCAGGCAAGTTTTCCAGATACACTTCCCGTCCTCCAATGATGATTCGCCCTCTCTTTTCGTCCAGGCGGATCCGGGGGGGACGGCTTTGGCGGAGTGCTTGCCATATTTCTTTACGAATAGGAAGGCTTTGAGGATGGGCGGCATAGTATTCCGCCAGTATCGCCACCTGGTCCAGCCATTCTCGGGGTAACGTACCGCCTGCTTTCTCCAGCCATTTCAGAAACGCCGGAGCATCTTCACAAAGGTCTTTTAAACGAAAACTGTCGCGTCCAAAAGCAAAAGCCAGGCGGCGTTCTACCAATTGCTGAAGAGTGAAAGTATCCCAGCGCAGATGCAAACTTTCTATGCGCCGCCGAGCGATGCCTGCAGCAACACTCAGAGCAGGTTCCATCTCCGCAGGCAGGAAGAGTTTGTACACCAGACCCGGTTGCCCAAACAGATCCAGAGTGGAAAGGAACGCCTTCAGACTCTCTGTCAGTTCAGAGAACCCCATTTCTACCCAGCCCTCCAGCCCATCGGTCAGTACCCAGATACCCTCCATCCCGATGGCCTGGAGTGCGCTGATCAATTCGGCCACCACCCACTCCAGAGAAGCGTTCTCATGCAGAATTTCCGGTACCTGCGCGGATAAAATCTGACGAATCAGCGATGTGCCGTTCCCATGTCCTTCCGTCAGCGGCCCCCAGCGCATCGCCGGATCCCCCAGCGTGAAACGGCGGATGAACCAGGTCAGGCGGGCCTGAGTCCAGGGGGGAGCCAGCCAGTAGTCTTCGGGAAAGCGCATCAGGCGCCGGATCAGCGCGGCGACACAGGCATCCAGCATTTCCCGGACAAGATGCCTCACCCATCCCAGGTTTGGACGCTCTGACGGGAGCAGGGCCGAGGGCTTCCAGTGGACCAGAAGGCGCAACGGTTTCCCTTTCTCCCGGATGCTCATGCTCTCCAGAGCCCTGCAGATAGCGGTCTTGCCACTGCCTGGCCCTCCGAACAGCACCACCGATCGGTCCGGATGAGCCATTCTTTCAAAGCCGGGGGGAGGGATAAAGCACTCCTGGAGCCAGTCCTCCTCCTCCGCTCGTAGAGACGCAAATGCCAGGGGACCGAGGGGGTCTCCCGGGTATCCTTTCTCCTCATAATGGTGCTGTACTTCTGGAGGATTCATTGTTTCCGTCTCAACACTTTTTGCACATCGGAAGGGGTCAACCGGCGCCCGGTCTGACCGATCCGGCTCAGCAATTGGTTGCCCAGACGGATCAGCATAGCAGGATTCCGCCGCGCGGCAGCGATTAAGAGGGCCTCGGCGGATTGCTCCCCCCATTCCTTTAAATCGCACAATGCTTCCACATTCTCCCCTGGCTTGATCAGCGCAAAACGCCGGGTAAGCAGTTCCTTTAAGTCCTCGTCCGACCAGGACAACTGTTCACCCAGTCGCTCGGTTTCAGGTGAGGCGGGTAGGAAAATCTTCAGGAAGATACCCGCCCTTGCCAGCACTTCCCCCGGATTCCACAGGTCCCACAGAGTATCTTCTCTGGGTGTCTCCTGGGCATCCAGCAGCACCACCGTGCAGGGGAAATCATCTGGACGAGCGTCGCTCAAAAGTGAAAGATAATCGCTCAACGTAAGAGTTAAGGGAAAATAAGGGTCGCTCAAGCAGGATTTGATTTCTCTAAGCACTTTCTCCCCTTCACCTGCGGTCGGCAAGCCGGCCCGACGAAAAGCCCGTAGTGGGTCTTCAAGACACCCGATCAGTAAACGGGTAATAGCTGTTCTGGCCGAATGAGCGCTATTTGTGAAGGAAGAGGGGCGAATCGCGATGTAATCAACCAGGGCTTGGGCCACTATACAAGCCAGGCTGAGCACTGTCGCCTCGGTCTGGTGAAACCTCCAGTAGACCGGAAAGGCGGCCTTGCTTTGCAGAAAATCATAGGTCAGGAGCAAAGCCGTCGCTGTCCGCCCCCCTCCGCTCTCGGCTACGAAGAGTCCCGATTCAACAGAATCTACTTTGTTCCACCAGGAAGGGAAAGTGCGCACCTCCAGGAGAAAAAGCGGGTCTGCCTCGGACTTTTCCAGCCCAAAAGGATGGCGATCCAATCCCAATACAAAAAGACCCCGAACCCGGTCCCAGTCGGCATAACCGGTGGCAGCAGATGGATCCAGTTTCAGAGAAGATAGCCATAATCGTTCCTGTTGAGGAGTACCAAGCCCTTTCTGGTAAAGCACCTCCGCAACGCGGCAACGCCAATCTTCGTCCAGATTCCTGTAGGCCCATAACAGGGCATCCTTCACCTCGGGTTCTTTTTTGTCTTTTGCCCCGGGGCTTTCTATTACGGTAACAACGGTTCTCAATTCCTTTGGAGCACTCTTTTCCCACGTCTCCTCCAGCGCCGCGCGAACCTGTCCGCTTTGCCAGATGCCGCCTCTATTTTTTAAATCTATGTATTGCCGGGCTCCTTCGGAGGGATTGTTACGAACAAGGGAAGCAAAATCTTCTATCGCGGTGAGGGCTTCTTCCCGCCTCTGGCGTCTGCGCTGTTCCTCTTCTTCCAGCCCTTTCCACTGTTGAATACCGAAGCCGATCAGCGCAGTGAGCAGAGTACCAATCAGGGCAATAGTTTCTTTTTCATCTTCCAATCGGAGGCCGCCCAGGAGGGAAGGGAGCAAAAACCGAATAATTAAAGCAACCACCAGTAACCATAATCCCAGCAAAGCAAGCGCTTTCAGGAATCGCCCTATCATAATGAAGAGCCAGGTATCCGAGCATCGCCAGTAACCCCAGCGGAGCCGTTGAGGCAAATGGCGAAGCCATAATCTGGAGCGGCGTAGCCTTTCTGCCCACCGAATCTCCTTATTCTTTGGATGGCGGGACTTCCTGATCATTAAGCCTCCTTATGGATGACCAGGGGGCAATAAGGAGCGCTATTCGGTTGTCAGTAAAGATGGCGGGGGTGGTTGAATGCTCAGTGTAATTTTATCATCAAATCGCGCTCAAAGCAACTCTCACTGATAAATCACCACCACCGGTGGCGGGGAGAGGCGGAGGACGTCGGCGGGGGACATCAGGGGGGTGTCGTGGTCGTAGAATAATTTGAAGCCGCCATACTCAAAGCCCGGCTCGCCGCTGTACTGGATGTAGTCGGCGGTTTTGGCCCCCGGAGGGCCGAAGCCATCGGCGTCCCAGACCAGGTCCACGCACGGGTAGTCCAGGATGCAATCTTTGCGGACGACCATCCGGTCGTCAAACTGGTGGATGATGAGGATTTTGCGCTCCCCCACCACCCGCGAGATGCGGTCCAGCCGGGCCTGGATGCGGTTGATCGTGGGGCCGTCTATCATCCCCAGGTTCGCCCCCGGCACCTGGTCGGCGCCGACGATGAATTCCGGGTCCACCGCCAGATGGACGCCCGGCTCCAACAGGAAAGGCTCCACAATGTCCAGTTCCGCATCCAGGTCCGCCCGCCCAATCTGCAGGTCCAGGAAGACCCACGCCCCCGCCGCTCGCGCGCCGTCTATCCACAGCCGAATCGTGTCGGTGGGCACCCGGTGGTTGTAGTCCCCGTCGTCTCCGGCATAGCCGTCGGCGATGGTGACGACCATATGGAAGGCCGGAACGGTCTCCACGGTGGGGTCCAGGTCCCGATAGGCCTGGACCTGGTCGGTCAGGAGGGCCAGGGTCTCTGGGATGTCCTGGCGGCCCAGGATGCCCAGGCCCCCTCCCTGCGGGATGCCGTAGAAGGCCACCACCCGGCGGCCGATCAGCGCAGAGGCCGGACATCCCGCCGCAGGCGGCAACGGACCCGGATCGGGGCAGAGTTCCGGAGTGGAGAGAGGGGACCGGAAAGTTCCCCCATTGGACCGAACCGGCGTCGGGGTCGGCGTGGGGGTTGGGGTGGGGGTTGGCGTCGGGGTTGGCGTGGGGGTTAGGGTGGGAGTGGCAGTCGGCGTGGGCGTCGGAGTGGCGGTGGGGGTGGGCGTGATGGTGGAGACCAGGGCGACCCCCCAGCGGATCGTCCGTTCCCCACCGGTGACCGCCAGCAGCAGGAGGCCGGCCAGCAGTAGCGATGCCCAGATGGCCCGGCTTCCGTTCCAGCGCCAGTCCATCTTTCACTCCATCCCGGGAAACCCCGTAATGGTGCCAAACAGGTGATACCGGAGGAAGTCCACCGTACCGATCAGGAGGACAGCCAGCGTCAGCCCGACCAGCAGGGGGGTGAGCGCGTCCCGCCAGCGCTCGTATCGGTTCTCCCGTCCGGCGACGATGACAACCAGGATGGTCATCGTCAGCGCCAGCATCGTCAGTACGCCCAGGGCACTCCCCAGCGCCAGCGGGTAGAGGAGGACGGGCCATCCTGTCAGGACCAGGACGACCATCGCGGCTTCCAGCAGGAGCAGAATCCCCAGGTCGCGCCAGCCGCGAATCGCCCGCCCTGGCGCAGGGTGGCGCCAGAGGCTGAAGTTGACCATCGGCCAGAGGAGCGCGCCCAGGGCCAGGCCGTTCAGCGCCCCGGTGATCAGGCGCAGTTCCTGGCGGGGTTCGTAGAAGAGGGGGGTCCCGCGCATCAGGTCCATATAGGAGTTGAACCCGTCCACGCCCATCAGGAGGATGAAACCGACCAGTACGATGAGAATCGCCGTCGGGGGGAAATTGGCTGCGCGGCGGCGCAGAATGAGGGCCTGCCCGAGAAGGGCGGTCAGCGCGCCCAGGAAGGTGCCGGTACAGCGGGCGCAGAGGGGCAATTGTCGCCCGGCGACGAAGAAGGTATGGGACGGGATGCGGTGGCAGACCGCCGCGGCGGTCCAATCCGCTTTGGTCAGCAGGTCCGGTGGGGTGAGGAACCCGTAGGCGCCGACGACCAGGACGGTCAGCGCGATGGCGACCCAGCGGGTCCAGCGAGGACGATGTCGGATGGCAGTCACGCTCGTTTACCCGATTCCAGGATGGGCTCAAATTCCAGGCGGTCTCCCACCGTCACCATCTTCAGGAGTTCCGGCGGGCCCTCCAGGATGTCCCGTGCCGGGGCGCGCGGGGCGTAGAACGGGCGAAACGGGCGGGCCAGGACCGTATCCACGACCTTCCCCGTCCGGTCCAGCCAGATGGCGGCAATGGGGAAGAAGACGAAGAGCATGTGGATGGCCGTCTCGGCCCGGTTCTCCCGTCCGCCCACCAGCAGGAGCGCCTCGTTGGGCCTCAACCGGCGGCGGAAGGTGAGGCCGCGCATGCGACAGAAGAAGGATGCGCACCAGCGCACCCGTACCGGCAGGGTCGTCCTGCGCGTCCGGTTGTGGACGGTGAGGTAGCGGGCCATGCTACTCCCCCCGCCCCAGACGGTACCCGGTCCAGAGGAGCGCGGCGGTGACGGCGACCGCCAGCAGGACCTCCAGGGTTCCGAGGGCCAGGGTCAGGAGTCCGCCCAGGGCCACCCAGACCGGCTGGTCGGCCCGGGCCAGGGTGGTCAGGCCGCTCAGGGCCATTCCGACGGCGATGGTATTCCACAGGCCGTGGATGGCGACGGCGGTGATGAAGGCGAGGGGGAGTCGCCAGGGCCGCCGTCCGGCCCACCACTGGCCCCATCCCCAGCCCATCAGGCCGCCGGTGGCGCAGTGCATCACCGTGGCGGCCAGGCGGACGCCGATGCCTACGCCCCAGGCCGGGCCGTAGGCCACGTTCAGCGCGTTTTCGGCCAGGGCGAACCCCGCGCCCGACGCCACCCCCAGCAAGAAGGCGCGCGCGGGGGAAGGCCGCAGCCAGAGGCCAGCCAGCCCAACCCCCAGAGTTTTTGTCACTTCTTCTATCAGCGGGACTGCGCCGCCGATGAAGGCCAGTCCGATCAGCACTATGGTGGGATTGAGCAGTTCCAGCAGAGTGTCTATTTCGGCCGGGAGGGGGGACTCCCCGGAAATGAGGGCCTGCGGGGCCTGCTGGAGCCATTCCTGGGGAAACGCGCCGGTAGCGAGAAGAAGAAAAGCCACCAGGGCTAGCAAAGTGATTTCCGCGGCTGCCGCCATGCTGGTGCCCAGAACCGCCCCGCTGATCAGGCCGTTTCCCACGTCGGACCAGGAGCCGCCGCGTCCTTGCAGTGTCCACCCGACGACGCTGAGAATCAGCAGGGGCAGAAGCATTAACGTCAGCGCGTGGACGGGCACGGTCAGGTAGGAAGGGATGCCGTCCAGAAAGGAGAGTACCGTACCCGTGACCCATAGGGTGAGGAAAACGGCCCAGAGCAGCCAGAGCCTTTGGGTTCGGAACGGGGCGGGGGGAACGCCCCGGCGCAGCCGCAGGCCCTCCGCCACCAGGATTCCCCCCAGGATCAGTGCCAGGGCTCCGATGGTGGCGGCCTGGGAGAGAAAGGCGGTGCTGATCCCGCCGATACCGGATGTGGTCTGGATGCCGACGAGGGAGAGGGCGGCGCCTGTCAGGCCGGTTGCGGCGATCCCAGCACCTGCGATGATGCCGATGAGCCCTATGGGTTTGGAAGGAGAAGGTCTCTCCTGGGAGGAGGGTTGAGAAGATATGGCGGATTCCACTTTCACTGCCCCAGACAGAAGTTGCAGGTAACTGCTCCGCGTCGCTTATTGGAGGTGACCGGCACTCCCGGAGCGCCGGTCACCTTGCCCGACAAGTCATAAGAGATTACCGTTCCTCAATCTCAACGGTCCTGATCTGCAAACCGGCCGGCGCCATCGGGTCTCCCGGGTTCCGCTCCGGCAGCGCCTGGAGAATTTCCATTCCCTTTGTCACCTTCCCGATGATCGTATAACGACCATCCAGGTCGGGCTGCGGCGCCAGGGTGATGAAGAACTGGCTGCTGCCCGTATTCGGGCCGGCGTTGGCAATGGCCACGACCCCTGCCGCGTCAAACCGCATGTCGCTGATCTCGTCGTCGCACTGAAAGCCGGGTTGTCCGGCCGCCGTGCCCGTGGGGTCACCGGCCTGGACGACGAAGCCCGGGATGACGCGGAAGAACGTCGTCCCGTTGTACCAGCCCTCCCGGGCCAGGAAGACGAAACTGTTGACGTTGGCTGGCGCTTTGGCCGAGTAGAGTTCTATCACGATGTCCCCTTTGTCGGTGCGGATCGTCGCGATGTACTGGCGGGAGGGGTCAATCTGCCGGGCAGGAGGGGCATCGTACAGGCGGGGTTCCAGCAACGCCAGGCCGATCAGCGCGTTGATGCCCTGGTAGGAGATGCCCCACTGGTCTGTGGGATACAATCGGCCGTTGATGATGAAGGACGGGGTGCCTGGTAGGCCCATATTCACTGCATCCTGATACTGTCTCATTACCTTGTCCCGGTAGGTGTGGTTCTCCAGGTCTTTCGTAAAACGGTCCACGTCCAGGCCCAATTCCTTTGCGTAGCCAGCCAGAACCTGGGGCATCTGGTCGGTAGGGAGGCCGGTCCATTCCTGTTGCCGCTGGAAGATGAGGTCGTGCATTTCCCAGAATTTTCCCTGGGCACCGGCGGCCTCCGCGGCCTCTGCCGTGATCATCGCTTTGTCGTGGAATGGCAGCGGGAAGTGCCGATAGACGATGCGCAGTTGACCTTTGTGCGTTTCTGCCAGAAATGCCAGCAGGGGTTCTACTCCCGCGCAGCCCGGACACTGAAAGTCCGAATACTCTATCAGGGTGACCGGCGCGTCGGCGGGGCCGCGCACCCAGTCCTGGGCAGTGACGGGAGGCACGTCCAGCGCGGGAAGGGAGGCAAAAATGGAATCCACTGCCCGACAGGTCGCCGCCCCGGGAACCGTGGTCGGGACGGGGGTGGCAATGTCGGCCTGAGAAGGCGTCGGGGTGGCAGTGGGGACGGCCGTAGGGACATTGCTGGTGGGAGTCCCACTGCCCCGGCAACCGACCACCAGGGCCAGGACAACGGTCATCAGCAACAGAATTTTGTGTATGTTCATCGCTGGACTCCGAATAGATTTACGGGAATTGTACCACAAGGGGGGCAAGTTGACCAATGAGGGTTTGTCCGTTGGATGGACCTTCGCGGTTGAACAAAAGTCATTCCAGGGGTATCATGGTGCTCGTCCTTTCCCGGCGCAGGGCAAGGGGATCGTCGCCGGACACAAAAAAATCAGCCAAAAGTAGTGAAGTCGCTCCTGGAGGCCTTCGGCCAAAGGTAAGGGAGCAGCAGAGCAATCTTTTCCGCCGGAGGGCGAGCCCTCCGGTAGGGGCGACTTTGAAAGTTGCCCCGTAATTATATTGACAGTTGGGCTGCGCCCACGGGGAGGGGGGAGAAAAGATGGCTCTGTCCCCCCTCTCCCCCGCCCGTCAGGGCAAGGGGGAGAGGGGGGTAAGGGGGGTGAGGGGGCTGAAAACCGCCCATTTTGCACCGCCAAGGCGATAGCCCGTTGGCTTTTGCCCTGCCAGCGGCCTTTTCAAAGGGCACAGCCGCTAATTTTTGTTTTATAACTTAAAATTTGCCATTGTCAATTTATTCAGCCCTGGCGATTAAAATCACCCCTGGGGGACTTTCAGCCGGGCGTCCACCTTCGTGGACGCTTTCCGGCGACCGCGCAGGCGGTCGCCCGGCGCGAAGCGCCCTTTCAGCCCGCGGTTTCAACCGCTGGGCTGAATAGTACGTTGCCCCTACATAACCGGATTAGAAAAATCGCAGCAGACAGGAGATAGCCGATGACATTCGCTTCGCCGGAGGAGAAACGGGCCTACACCCGCAACCTGTTTGCTCGCATCGCTCGGCGCTACGAGTTGCTCAACCAGGTGATGTCGCTGGGACAGGTGGAGCGGTGGCGGTGGACGGCCGCCGATGAGGCGGCCGTCCCACCGGGGGGATGGGTGCTGGATGTGGCGACGGGCGAAGGCGGGCTGGCGCGCGCTCTGGTCCGCCGCTGGCCCAGAGTGCGGGTGGTCGGGCTGGATTTCACGCCGCAGATGCTGCAATTGGCGCGGGAGCGGTCGGTGGGCAGGCCCATCTACTGGACGGAAGGGGATGCCCTGCATCTCCCCTTCCCGGATGGGTTCTTTGATGCAGCGGTGAACGCGTTTATGCTCCGCAACGTCACCGACGTCCGGGCGACGCTGGCAGAACAGGCGCGCGTTGTGCGGCCGGGGGGGCGGGTGGTCTGCTTAGAGATGACCTGGCCGCGCAACCCTCTCTTCCGGCCCCTCTTTCATCTCTACTTTGGCGGCATCGCGCCGGTCGTGGGGGGACTACTCACCGGGCACTGGGACGCGTACCGCTACCTGCCCCGTTCGGTGCAGGTCTTTATGCCCCCGGAAGGGCTGGCGGCGACGATGGAGGCCGTGGGGCTGGAGTCGGTGCGCTACCGGTTCCTGATGATGGAGACGGTCACCCTGCATGTGGGGGTGCGGTCCGGATAAAAAGCGACAGGCCTTTATGAAGATGATCGGGTACTGCTCAAATTGGCTTCAAAAATGCCACCGGGCGATAATACCCCGAGAAATCGCCCGTTCCCCCGATAATCCTTGTCGGGTGCAGGCTGTGAAAGTGGAGAGAGTCATCGGGTTGCCGGGCAAATTGGCCGAAGTGTACCTGATCCTGCCCCACCACGATCCAGCGAGGAGCGTCGGGGTCCGGAGTGCTGCGCTGCTGGGCCAGGACGTAATCGCCGGTCTGCGCTTTCCATTTCGGGCAAACCGGGGCGGGGATTGGAAGGGCAAGGCAAACCGGGGAGTCCCGTTCCAGGACGGCCTGTTTTGTACCGGAAAGGGGCATTACCTGAAAAGATTTCCCGTCAATTTCAATTTGTTCATCCAGGTAGAAACGGTCCGGTTCCACATGGCGGAAGAAACGGCCCTTTGCATAGATGGAAAAAAATAACGTGGGCCGGATGAGAAGCGCCAGATCGGTGATGGCTTTGCTCAGGGCGACGACCCTTTCCGTCATCCGCGCGCACTCTTTGGCCCGGTGTTCTCTGTGGTGTGCCAGCCAGTACCGGCGGGATTCGCGGAACTTCTGGCCTGCAACCTCATACCAGCGGAGGGCGGAGGTATGGTTCTCCAGCACATGGTAGATCAGGCCGAGGTTGTAGGCGGCGACCCCTTCGTTATGGCGCTGGAATGGGTTGGGCTGCCGCTGAAACATCTCGTAGGCCTGGAGGGCTATCGGAAGGGCCGAGTCCAGGTGCCCGGTCTCCCGGTAGATATCGCTCAGGCACAACGAAGCGACTGCCAGGTCGGAAGGGTGGCTCTGGCGTCGCTTGTACGCGGCCGTCAATGCCATCTGAGCGGCCGATTCCGCTTCCCGGAAATGTCCATCTTTCAGAAAGGACAGTGCCCGTCTCACCAGGTCGGTGATCGGGGATTGCTCATCGTTCTCTGCCAGCAGGTCTGAGGGAAGCGGGTCCACCACTATGAGGATCATGGCATCCCTCCCGGAGGCAACATCCGTTCCCGACCCAGCAGTTCTTGAAGGCGGTGAAGGGTGCGGATGGCCTCAGGGGGCAGGAAGGCGCGGGTGAAGGGGTCGTAGGACATCCAGCGTAGGGTCTCGGCGAGGCGAGCCGCCAGCAGGTAAGCGCGGAGTTCCCCGGTGCCGACGTTGACCGTCTGCAATTCCCGGATCAGGGTGATGAGCATCTCGGCCTGGGCCCGCGCGCGGACCGTCTCTATACGCAGCAGTTCCGCTTCCCCCTCCACGCGAGTCGCAGCGGTCTGGCTCTCCCATTCCGCCCGCCATGCCTCCACCCACTGGGCGGGAATCTGTTCGTCTTCCACTTTGATTTCCCCTAACCGAACGTCCAGGATCCGCGCGCCCACTTTTGGGGCCTCTTGCTTCAGGGCCTCTTCCAACCGTCGGCGAATCTGCTCGCGGGGGTGATCGGTGTCATCCCCCGTGGGCCCCAGGAGCCAGTCCAGCCGGTATTCGGCCAGGATGTTGCGCAGGATGCCCTCGGTGAGTCCCACAACGACCCGTCCTCGCCAGTCCATCGGGGGGCCTTTGAAATCGGGCTCCCGTATCCAGCGGGACGTTGCGGCCCGGAGCACCGCTTCGGGGGTGAAAGGATACGGTTCCTCCTCCGTCGGTGGTTTGGGCTGAAGTTGCCCGCGCGCATCCGGCACCCGGTCATCTATCTTGAAGTGAATATCCGCTTCGCAGATGACGGGAATCCCTTCCCGCGTCATTCCTTTGACTGGAAAAAGCCAGTGTTGGGGACGGAGGTCTATGATTTCCCAGACCTTTTCAAAGGGGGCCAGGAGAGGATAGTTGTTCGGTTTGGGGAAATGCGCGCTGAGAATGCGCTCTATCCGTCCGCATCGCTCGGTGATGACGGCGGTATCGTTGTAAATTACCAGGTACCCCGGCCCTCCCACTTTGTGCAGGACTGAGTCCTCCCCCGAGGCGATTTTTCCCTCTTTGATAAGCAGGTACGGGCCAAATTTCCACACACCGAACAGGAGGCGGTACAGGAAAGAGGCCGCTTCTCTGCGGGTTTTGATGCCGTAGAGGGTGCGGAGAAACGAGGATGCCACGCTGGCTACAAGGATCATCGCTACGAGAAAGGGGATGATGAAAAGGAATCCCATTAAGGTCAAAGTCACCAGGGAAACCGGCCCGACTACTATCCAGATCAGGACCAACCCCAGAAGGGCAACGAGCAAAACGGGCAGCCCTAACCAGCGGACGACTCGTTTCAGGTGCCGGATGGCCCATTTGGGTAAGATCATGTTTCCTCCTGGTTCAGTACGTCATCTCCCAAACGGCGCAGGTCATCGGGGGTTTCCCGGGGAAGATACCGCCGGATCATCGGTTGCTGGACCATTCCTCCCAGAACCTGGAGGAAGTGGTCAATGACTTTGTCCGGAGACACCGGGGCATCTGAGCGATCCAGTTCGGCCAATCGTTCCCCCAATGTCAGGATGAGGTTGGCCTGGGCCTCCGCGCGGGCCTGTTCTATGCGCCAGAGGCGTTCCCGCTGGCCCTCGGCCTGCTTAACCAGAATCCGGCGTACCCATTCGGCCCGCCAGTTGCGGATCCGCTCTTTCAGGACTTCGTCTTTGACCGGGAGCAGGTTGCTGATCCCCCCACCGATCAACTGGATACCCAGCGGCTCCAGTTTCTCCTTAAGGCGCTCCCGGAACTCCCGGGCAATGCGTGCCCGGGGCAACTCCTCCCCGGGGTCGTACTCGTAGAGTTCATCAAACCGGTAGCGGGAAAGAATGTCCTGGAGGATGCGGGTACCGATCACTTTCGGGAGTTCGTCCCACGTATGGTGAGGGTGCTCCCGATTCTCCGGAAGTTCCATCATTTGGGAGTGGACTGCCCGGAAGGCCGCGCTCTTGCGGTAGGGGAACGGCTCCCCCAATCGCGGCTGCTGGTCGCCGCGGTCAATCTGGAACGGGGTGAAGGCCAGGACTTTGACCTGGATACCGTCCCGGGTCAGGGCCTGGACGGTGAAGGCGCGCAGTTGAGGGCGCAGGTCCAGCGTCCGCATCGGCCGTTCGGCGAACCCGGTGAGGATCAGTCCTGGCCCCTGAACTCCCTTAAACTTCAGCCCGCTGGAGACGGCTATGGCGTGGTCGCAGTCGGAGAGGATTATCCCGTTCCCTATCGCCAGGTCTGCCAGGACGCTCCCCTTCCCGCGTTGCTCAATCTTGTCCTCTTCCCGGGGCTCATCGGTAACGACCCAGTAGGGGTAACGAACGCTTTCCCCGCTCAGATAGTCCATCAAAATCTTGAACGCCGTCCAGTGGTTGTGGAGGCGCTGGCTCCAGCGTTCTGCCCGACTCATTCCAGGGTCAGAGGGCGGAAAGGGAAGCAGGAACCCGCCGACGATAAAGAGTCCCCCAAAAAATGTCAGAACAAGAATGAAGAGTCCAACCAGAAGGAGAATTTCCTGGAGAGGGGAAGGGGTAACCGTTGCGATGAACAGAATCCATATCAGGACCGAAAGGAAAAAACCGATGGTAGCGATCCCTTTGTTGGCCTTCAGGGTCAGGGATAGCAACATAAGGGTAAGAGTGGCAGCCAGCAGAATGAGGAGCAAGGCGGAGGGCCAGAGGGCCCAGGAAGAGCGGAATAAGGAGTACAGGAAAATAAAAGGGAGCAATGCGAGAACGAGAAGCGGGACGAGATAGAACAGGTAAACCCCTTCCAGGCCTGTTACTTTGTCGGAGAGGCCATCTTCCAGCAGTGAGCGTTCCCGTTCAACCATGTGGTGCTCCATTTCTGTATGCCGGATGGGAAGCCGCGCGGGCGATAGATGAGGTCATCCATCGCAGGACATAACTGTTCGGCCAACAGTTACCGCAGGACTTTCTTATAATAATACTCAATCAGGCGATTTCGTCAACTCCGGTCAGGATGGAGAGCAAATAGGCGGTGTCTACCCGGCGGGTTCGCTGGACGGCGCGTCGTTTCCGCAGCATCCGGGGGATTCCCAGAATTCCGGCGATCATCCCGCGCAGGCGGGCACGGGCCGCCGCCCCCCGCCAGGCCCGCAGCGCTTCCCAGGCAATCTGCAGTTGCGCCCGCAGGATGGCCCGCCAGTACCGCCGCCAGAGGTCGCCGGGGTAGTCCTTGACCAGCAGGTAGATGAAGTTCCGCCCGTCGTAGAAACTGGCCGTCGTCCCCCCGCCGGTGGCGCTCAGTTTGTGGTAGACGACAGCGCGGGGCGCGTAGATGCAGCGCCATCCACTCAGTTGCGCCCGCCAGGCCAGGTCCACATCCTCACACGAGTAGAAAAAATCCTCGTCCAGCAACCCTACTTCATCCAGCATCGTCCGCCGGTAGGCGGCGCTCCCCCCGCAGGCGCTGAAAACGTACTCCTCCCGGTCGTACTGCCCCCGGTCGGTTTCCCAGACGCCCCGGTTCCCGGGCCGACCGTCCACCCGGTAGTAGTCCCCGGCGGTATGGAAGACATCCCGACGGTCAAAGAGGAGCATTTTGGAGGCGACCAGGCCCGCTTCGGGGTGTCGCCGGAACGCTCCCACGACTTCCTCCAGCCAGCGGGCGTCGGCCTCGGTGTCGTTGTTCAGCAGGACGATGAACTCCCCCCGCGCGGCGCGGATCCCGGCGTTGCAGGCCCCGGCAAAGCCGCGGTTTTCCTCCAGAGCCAGTACCTGCACCTCCGGGTAGTTCCGCGCCAGCAGAGTCAGGGAGTCATCGGCCGAATGGTTGTCCACGACGATGACCTCAAAATCCCGCAAGGTCTGGCGGCGCAGGCTATCCAGGCAGGTCGGCAGGTGGGCCGCCCCGTTCCAGTTGGGGATGACGACGGAGACTAGGGGACGGTTCATATATTCTCCGAAAAGGAGCGCCAGCGATCCACCAGGCTGGGAAGGTCGGCCTCCCGCTCCAGTTCCCGGGCTTGCGTTTCAGGAAACGCCTCCGGCCGTTTCCGGAGTTGACGGATCAGGTCTTGCATATTCCCGTCCTTCCCGGATTCGTTCCGCTTCCTGGAGCAGGAGCAGAAGTTGTTCTGTCAGGTACACTCGCTCCTCCAGCGGGAGGGAATGCCACATCTCTTCCTGTTCCCGACGGATTTCCCGGTAATCTTCCACGATCTGCCGCCACAGGGCAGCCAGGTCTCGTTTCTCCATAAGCCTTTCACCGACTGAGGAACTCTGCCAGCGCCTCCTCCCAGGGCCGCAGGACGATGCCCAGGGCCGCCGCAGCGGTATTCGCCAGCGGGGTGAAGCGCGGCGGTGTGGAATCTCGCCGGAACTGGTCCAGAGTGATGGGCTCCACTGGAATGTGTTCCCGTCCGGCCAGACGGAGAATGGCGCGGGCGAAGTCGTAGCGGGAACAGTAGCCGCTGTTGGTGAGGTGGTAGATGCCGTAAGCGCCGGTGCGGATAAGGGCCAACACCGCCGCGGCCAGGTCGGGGGCGTAGGTGGGGTTGCCCACCTCATCGGCGACGACCCGCAGCGCGCCGCGTTCGTCGGCCAATTGGATGATGCGATGGGGGAAATTTCGCCCACCCGGCGCGTAGAGCCAGGCTGTCCGCACAATATAGAAGCGGTTCAGCAGATGGGAGACCAGCCATTCGCCCGCGGCCTTGGAGCGGCCGTAGGGGTTAATCGGGCGGACGGAATCCCATTCCCGGTACGGCTCCGTCGCCGTGCCGTCAAAGACTTCGTTGGTGCTGATGTAGACCATCGCTGCGCCGACTTCTGCGCAGGCCAGGGCGACGTTCTGGGTGCCCAGCGCGTTGACCCGGTAGGCCCGCTCCGGGTCGCGGGCGCAGCCGTCCACATCCGTCCATGCTGCGGCGTGGATGACCACGTCGGGCGCGCAGGCCGCGATGGCGGCCCGGATGGCCTCCCGGTCGGTGATGTCCGTCTCGGGGAGGTCGCACCCGGCGACGGTTTCCCATCCCAGTGCCTCTTTCAGCGCGCGGCCCAGTTGCCCTTTATCTCCGGTGACAAAAATCCGCATCTCTCCCCCTCCCGACTACCGACTACCGACTACCGACTAACCCCTACCGACTACCGACTAACCCCTACCGACTACCGACTAACCCCTACCGACTACCGA
>CAKZOY010000478.1 GCA_937138275.1 uncultured Chloroflexota bacterium | reverse complement strand
GGACGGTACCGACCCTGACGCTGGAAATCACCCCGAACGGCCTCGTCGGTCGGGCCCCACCGAACGAGCGCCTCACGGCCGAATTCTGGAGTGAGGACCAATCTTACCACCGCATCCCCATCACGGCGACCGCCCAGGGGACATACACCCTCCTGCTGACCGGAAGTTCTCGTCCCCTTCGGAGCACGGTCGTTCGCGTCCTCTGGCGCTCCGGTGAGACGTTCTTTGTCGCCCAGGACTGCATCCCCTCGCTCCAGGCGGTGTTTTTCCACGACCGTATATACGGCCGCATCCGGCCCCTCAGCCCGTACACCGTTACCCCGATTCTCGCCACGGGGTATGCCGGGCCCTACGGGGATTTCTCCGCTCCCATTCCGCCGCTGTTTCCCGGCGAACGGGTAACGGTTACCACGCCCCGGGAGGTGCTCTCGCTGACGATGCCCTTCCTCTCTGCCCGTATAGACCGCGCCGCCGCGACCGTTTTGGGGGAGGGGCCCCCGAACGCCCTGCTGGAGATTACCCTCAACTTCCCTTACGGCTTCTCCACCAGCCGCCGGGTGACCACCACGGAGACGGGGGCCTACACGGTCTCCTTCCCGGAACTCTCCCGGTTTGCACAGGTCCAGGGAGTGGTCGGTTACCTCACCCCGGAGGGCCATGACGTCTTCTTCCACTTCGGTATGCGGCAGTGGAACGTGTGGCTGGGGGAGCCCTGTGTCAGCGGTTACGCCGATGCGGGGGGTGCGCCGTTCACCCTCACCCTGCGCTCCGGTCTGGAGGAGGAGACGGTCACCGGTGCGGCCTGGTACGACGGCTCGTTCTCCGCCTGCTTCTCCCGCCCCATCCGGCCGGGCGACCTCCTGACGCTGACCCAGACCACCGGTCTGATGACCTTTACCGTCCCGACGCTGACCGCCGTCCACGACTTTGGGCGGCAGGTGCTGGAGGGGGAAGCGCTTACCGGTAGCCTCATAGAAGCGGCGTTCGGGTATGGCTATTTCGCTCCGGTGCGCCGTACCCGGGCCGACGCCTCCGGCCGCTACGGCCTGGATACGTCGGGCATGAACCTCCGGGTGGGGCAGACGGGATACGTGCGGATGACGGACGGGGAAGGGAATACTGTCCAGGCCGATTTTACCGTCCAGGGATACCGGGTCTACCTGCCGGTCGTACTCCGTTGACGGCGGGAATTCCTGCAATGCAGGGGAAGGGCCGGAGATGAGCCACTCCACACCCACTCTGAAATGAGGAGATATGCGAACCGTGCTGCGTGTCCTGCGGATCATCCTGCTGATTCTGGCCGTCCTTGCCCTCGCCGTCTTCGGATACGGTTACGTCACCGTGCGCCGCGCCTGGCCGCAGGTCAACGGCACGGTGCAGGTGCCGGGGCTGCGCGCCCCGGTCACCGTCATCCGGGACCGGTGGGGGATCCCCCATATCTACGCCAGTAACCTCCACGACCTGCTCTTCGCCCAGGGGTACGTCCACGCCCAGGACCGCTTCTGGCAGATGGAGTTTCAGCGCCGCATCGGAAGCGGACGGTTGGCGGAGGTGCTAGGCGAAGGAGCGCTCCCCCGCGACCGCTTCATCCGCACGCTGGGCTGGCATCGGGCGGCCGCCCGGGATTGGGAGCAGGTAGACCCCGAAACCCGCGCCGCGCTGGAGGCCTACGCCGAAGGGGTGAACGCCTACATCTCCACCCATAAGGGACGCCTGGGGCTGGAGTTCACCGTCCTGGGGCTGACGGGCAAGAAGTTTGACCCCGAACCCTGGACACCGATCCATACCGTCACCTGGGGGAAGGTGATGGCCTGGGACCTGAGCGGGAATATGGCGGCGGAACTTCTGCGCGCCCAGATCATCGCTCGGCTGGGTACGGGGGCCGTCCCGACGCTGATGCCCCCCTACCCGCAGGATCGGCCCGTCATCGTGCCCCAGCCCCTCTCGGAGACGACCCTCCAGGCCGTCCCGGAGGCCGCTTTCACGACCCATTTCCTGGGCGAGGGGATGGGCCTGGGGAGCAACAACTGGGTCATCGCCGGAAGCCGCACCGAGACCGGCATGCCGCTCCTGGCCGACGACCCTCACCTGGGCATCCAGATGCCCGCCATCTGGTACGAAGTGGGCCTGCACTGTGAGCCCAAGGGCCCCGAGTGCCCCATCAATGTCGTCGGCGCGTCGTTCCCTGGCGCGCCGGGCGTCATCATCGGCCACAACGATCGCATCGCCTGGGGCGTCACCAACCTCGGCCCCGACGTGCAGGACCTCTTCATTGAAGAGGTCAATCCCGAGAACCCGAACCAGTACGAGTATCAGGGCCGCTGGGTGGATATGGAGATTGTCCGCGAAGAAATCCGCGTCGCCGGACGAGAGGAGCCGGTGGTGGTCTTCGCCCGCATCACCCGCCACGGCCCCATCATCAACGACATCGTCGGCGGAGAGGAGCGGGAATGGGCCTACGGCTGGCAACCGCTGGCCCTCTCCTGGACCGCGCTGCAGTCGGGAGGGACGCTAATGCGGAGCATTCTGCTGCTGAACAAGGCGCAGAACTGGGAGGAGTTCCGCGAGGCGCTCTCCTACTGGGACGCCCCCAGTCAGAACTTCGTCTACGCCGATGTGGAGGGGAACATCGGCTACCAGGCCCCCGGCCGTATCCCCATCCGCAAAAACGGTGATGGCTCGGTGCCTGTCCCCGGCTGGACCGGCGAGTACGAGTGGGTGGATTACATCCCCTTTGATGACCTCCCGCGCGCCTTCAACCCGCCGGAGGGGTACATCGTCACCGCCAACAATGCCGTCGTCCGGCCCGATTACCCCTATCTGCTTACGGTGGACTGGTCGGACCGGACGGGGTTGCGCGCCCAGCGGATTGCGGAACTCATAGAGGAATTGGCCCCCATCTCCATAGAGGATATGCAGCGGATCCAGGGGGATAACCTCTCCGTCTGGACGCGGGAGGTGCTGCCGTATGTGACCGCGCTCTCCGGCGACGACCCGAAACTGGCCCGGGCGCTGGACCTGCTGCGCGCCTGGGACGGGCAGTCCACGCGGGATAGCGCCGCTGCGGCGATCTTTGAGGCTTTCCGCCTGCGGCTGGTGGACCTGACCTTCCGGGACGAGATGGGGGAGCCCTTACTGCGTCAGGCCCGGGCGATGGCTCTCTACGCCCTGGAAGACCTGCTGGCCGACCCGAAGTCGCCGTGGTTTGACGACCGCCGGACCCCGGCGGTGGAGACGCGGGACGAAATCCTGGTGCGGGCATTGGAGGAGGGTGTGGCGGAACTGACGGGGCGGTTGGGGCCGAACATGGAGAAGTGGCGCTGGGGCGACCTGCACACCGCCACATTCCGGAATCAGAGCCTGGGCCAGAGCGGGATCGCCCTGATTGAGCGCATTTTCAACCGGGGGCCCGTGCCCGTAGACGGCACCATCGCTACGGTCAACAATACGGCCTACAGCCTGGGTGCTCCCTATGCCGTCCGCACCGTCCCGTCCTACCGTCAGATTGTGGACCTGCAGGACTGGTCCCGCTCCCTCTCCATGCACACCACGGGGCAATCGGGCCATCCGTTCCACCGCCACTACGACGATATGATTGACCCGTGGCGCAATATCCAGTACCATCCTATGCTCTGGAGTCGGGCTGAAGTGGAGGCCAGTGCGGAGGGGATTCTGCTGCTGACTCCTGCGCGGTGAACCGGAAGGGGTTTATGCGGGCGGCGAAGCCGCCCGCACAAACCCCAC
>CAKZOY010000477.1 GCA_937138275.1 uncultured Chloroflexota bacterium | reverse complement strand
TGAGGGCGGATATCCCTTGCGGGGGGAATTGACCCCCAGCGGGAACAAAAACGCCGCCCTGCCCACATTGGCCGCATGCCTTCTGACCGAAGAGCCGGTCATCCTGCACAACCTGCCCGACATCCAGGACGTCCGCACGATGCTGGACCTCCTGGCCGACATCGGGGTGCAGGTGGAACGCCTGGATACCCACTCCTGGCGGCTGCATGCGAAAGAAATCCACCTGCCGCCCTTCGCGCGGGAGAAATTCCGCCGCATCCGCGGCTCCATCCTGCTGGCGGGGCCGCTCCTGGCCCGCCTGGGATGGGTGGAGATTCCGCCCCCCGGCGGCGACGTCATCGGCCGCCGCCGGGTAGACACCCACTTCCTGGCCTTCCAGGAACTGGGCGCCCAGGTGGATGTCAACGACCTTTTCCGCCTCAACGCCCGCCAACTCCGCGGCGCCGATATCCTGCTGGATGAAGCCTCCGTCACCGGCACGGAGAACGCCGTTATGGCCGCGGTGCTGGCGAAAGGGACGACCGTCCTGCGCAACGCCGCCTCCGAGCCCCACGTCCAGGACCTGTGCCACATGCTGAACCGCCTGGGCGCGCAGATAGAGGGAATCGGT
This sequence comes from uncultured Chloroflexota bacterium, assembly GCA_937138275.1. Classification (GTDB taxonomy): domain Bacteria; phylum Chloroflexota; class Anaerolineae; order B4-G1; family DUEL01; genus SpSt-77. Next base: position 17,285 of record CAKZOY010000477.1, on the reverse strand, counting down.
TCCAACACCCTGGTGATCCACGGCGTGGACCGTCTGGGCGGGGGAGAATTCACCATCGGCCCCGACCACATAGAAGTGGGGAGTTACATCGCGCTGGCGGCGATGACGCGGGGAGAACTGCGCATCCGCAACGCCGCCCCCCAGCACCTGCGGATGATCCGCCACGTCTTCTCCCGCCTGGGGGTGGAAATTGAAGGGGATGGGGAGGACGTCTACATCTCGCCGGACCAGCCGATGCGCGTGGTGCCGGATATCGGCGGGGCCATCCCCACCGTCGCCGACGCCCCCTGGCCCGCCTTCCCCGCCGACCTGATGAGCATCGCCATCGTCCTGGCGACGCAGACCGAAGGGACCGTCCTCTTCCACGAAAAGATGTTTGAGAGTCGGCTCTATTTTGTGGACAAGTTGATCTTTATGGGCGCGCGCATCGTCCTCTGCGACCCCCACCGCTGTGTCGTCCAGGGGCCGTCCCAACTCCAGGGGGACATTCTGGTGAGCCCGGACATCCGCGCCGGGATGGCCCTGGTCGGCGCCGCCCTCTGCGCCCGGGGGGAGAGCGTCATCCGCAACGTGGAGCAGATTGACCGGGGCTACGAACGGGTGGAGGAGAAACTGCGCTCCCTGGGGGCGCGGATAGAGCGGGTGCGGAGATAGTCCATCCCTACTTGTCACCTTCGCCGCGATACGGTACAATACGGCCGGGAAGGGCAACCGGCATGGGCGTGGTAGACGAAATCAAAGAGCGTCTGGACATTGTGGAACTGATCGGCGCCTACGTCCCCCTGCAGCGGGCGGGGCGCTATTACCGCGCCCTGTGCCCCTTCCACGCCGAAAAAACCCCCTCTTTCTACGTCTTCCCCGACTCCCAGCGCTGGCACTGCTTCGGCGCCTGCGGCGAGGGCGGGGACATTTTCACCTTTGTGATGAAGCGGGAGGGGTGGGATTTCGCCACCGCCCTGGAGGAACTGGCCCGCCGGGCGGGGGTGGAGTTGCGGCCCCGCACCCCGGAACAGGCCCGGGCGGACGAAGAGAGGGCCCGCCTGCAATCGGCCGTCGCCGAAGCGGCCCGCTACTACCACCATCTCCTGCTCCACGCCCCTGAGGCCGAGCGGGCGCGCCAGTACCTGGCCCGCCGCGGCCTCTCCGCCGAGACCATCGCCCGATTTCAGTTGGGCTACAGCCTCCCCGCCTGGGAGGCGCTGCGCAACCACCTGACCGGGCGCGGGTTCACTCCGGCGGAACTGGTCCGCGCCGGCCTGCTGATAGAACGGGAGGACGGGACCGCCTACGACCGCTTCCGTGACCGGCTGATGATCCCCGTCCGCAACCCGCAGGGGGAGACGATCGGGTTCGGCGCCCGGACGCTGGAGGCAGAGGGCGTTCCCAAATACATCAACTCCCCCCAGACGCCCCTTTTTGACAAAAGCCATCTGCTCTTCGGGCTGGATATGGCCCGGGAGGCCATCCGCCACGAGGATTCCGTCGTCGTGGTGGAGGGCTATATGGACGTGATGCAGGCCCATCAGGCCGGCTTCCGCAACGTGGTCGCCCAGATGGGCACCGCGCTGACCGAGACCCAGGTCCGTCTCCTGAAACGGTACACGCGGCGCTTCATCCTGGCGCTGGATCCGGACGCGGCGGGCGTTCAGGCCACGCTGCGCGGGCTGGAGGTGGCGCGGGAGACACTGGACCGGGAACTGGTGCCGGTCTTCAACCCGCGCGGCCTGGTGGGCTTTGAGCGACGGCTGGGGGCCGAAATCCGCGTCCTGACCCTCCCCTCCGGCCAGGACCCCGACGACCTGATCCGCCAGGACCCCGCCCGATGGACCGCGCTGGTTCAGGAATCCCTGTCCGTCGTGGAGTTCGTCCTCCGGCGGTTGCTGGCGGAGACCGACCTGGAAGACGCCAAGGGACGGGCGCGGGTCGTGGATGCGATGATCCCGCTCCTGCGGGACGTGGGAAACCCGGTGGAACGGGAGGCCTACGCACAGAAAATCGCCCGCGCCCTGCGCATAGACGCCCGTACCGTCCTGGCCCGCCTCCACGAGGCGGAATGGCAGGCCGCCCAGCGGATGCCGGGTATTTCGGAAACAGGTCGCCGCCTTGCTCCAGAGCCCCCTCCCACTCCTTCTGCCGTCGCCGACCTGGAGGGGTACTGCCTGGCAACGCTTCTGCGCCAGCCGTGGCTTCTGGATGCGATCAACCGGACGCTGGCGGAGTGGGACATCCCTCCCCTGCATCCGGGCGACTTCAACGACCCGACCTGTCGGGCCGCCTTCGCAGCCTGGGAGGAAATGCTGGGCGAAGGAATCTCCGACCTGATGCAATTGAAAGAGCGAGTGCCGGAAGCGGTCGCCTTCCGGCTGGACCATTTGCCGGAGCCCCCTCCGGACCTGGCGGATGAGCAATGGCTACGGGAAGGGGTTCAGACCGCGCTCCGGCTGCGGGAACGGAATCTCCGGCGAGTCAAAACGGAACTGCGCGCGCTGACCGAAGAAGCGCCTCCCGCCGAGACCATCCAGTACGGTCAGGCGCTGGAAGAGAACGCGCGCGCCCTTCTGCGGGTCCAGCAGGCCCTGCACAGCCGCTGCTGGGCCACCGTATCGTTCTGGGCGGAAGCGCCCTGCGAAGGAGAATTGGGATGACTCCGGCCAATCGGGTCACAGAACAACTTCCAGAGGATCCGTTTGCAGAAATCCCGATCCTCCCCGAAGATCTATCCCTGGAAGAAGAGCCTCCCATAGAGGAACTGGAAGACCTGGAGCATCTGGAGGAGATGCTGGTGGAGGCCGAAGAGGCCGCTGCCGACCCGGTGCGCGCCTATCTGCGGGACATCGGTCAGGTGGCCCTTCTGGAACCCCAGCAAGAGATGTGGCTTTCCACCATCCGGGAGGCCACCCCTTTCCTGGCAAACGCCCGTCAGTCGCTCCAGAAACGCCGGCGCCCACCGCCCCCCACCCCCCGGGAAGTGTGGGAACAACTGGTGCGCGAGGTGGAGCGCCTGTGGAAAGACGTCACCAAAGCCTGCAAAGATGCCGGAATCTCCCCGCCGGACTTCGCAGCGATTGTAGAAGAAGCCCGAAACCTCCACCATCAACTGCTGCCTCCCATCCATTCCTACACTTACGAATTCCTGGAACGGACGGATGAGTCGGTCAAAGACGGTCAGGGGGGAGACCTCACGCGTCTGATGATGGAGTTGCTCATTTATCTCCTTCTCCTCCCGGAAGCGACTCTGGACGCCTATCAAAAACGGTGGCGACAGGACGGCCGATTGCCTCCGCTGCGCCACCTGCAAAAGTCCCTCCCCTCTGATGAAGAACTCTCCGCCCTGTGGGCCAATGTGGAACAGCGGGCCGCCGAAGCCCAGCAACACCTCATCCAGGCCAACCTGCGGCTGGTGGTCAGCATCGCCAAGCGGTTCATCGGCCGCGGGATCGCCTTCCTGGACCTGATCCAGGAGGGCAACCTGGGGCTCCTGCGGGCCATCCGGAAATTTGACCACACTAAGGGGTTCCGGTTCTCCACCTATGCCACCTGGTGGATCCGGCAGGCCATCAGCCGGGCGATCGCCGACCAGTCCCGCACCGTCCGCATCCCCGTCCACATGGTGGAAACGATCGGCCGCCTGGCCCGCCTCCAGCAACAACTGACCCAGCAATACGGTCGGGCCCCCACACTGGAGGAACTGACGCTGGAGATGGGATTGCTGGAGGAAGAGGACGCCCGGATTGTCCGCCAGGCGATGGAGACCGGTGAGCCGCTGCCTCCCATCGTTCAGAACCACCTCCGTCAGGCGACAGCCAAAATCCGCTCCATCCTCCGGCTTTCCCAGGAACCGGTCTCCCTGGAGACCCCTATCGGGGAAGAAGAGAGCGGCAACCTGGGGGAGTTCATTGAGGACGAAAGCATCCCTCCTCCCGACGATGCCACGTCCCGGCACCTGCTGGAGGAACAGATTCGCAGTATGCTGGACATCCTGAACGAACGGGAGCGCGCCGTCCTGGAACTCCGCTACGGGTTGCGGGATGGTCGGGTGCACACCCTGGAAGAGGTCGGTCGGGAATTGGGAGTCACCCGCGAGCGGGTCCGTCAGATTGAGGCCAAAGCGCTGCGCAAATTGCGCCATCCCGGCCGCAGCCGCAAATTACGGGATTATCTGGGGTGAACGATGTTCCGGCGCCTCGGCCAGTTTCTGCGAAAGATTTTCCTCCGTCCGTCGGAAGATCGGGCAGAGACCTTGCCCGATACCGGATCTCCCGAACATCCGACCGGGTTGCCGGAGACGGATTTTCTGCAAAGCATTGTAGAACGGCTAACGGAGGACGAAGCGCTGACGGCGGACCTGGTGGATGGGGCGGCCCGCCGACTGCTGGAATGGGGCATCGCTCAGGCCCGCACTATCCTGCAGGAAACTGGCCTCTCTGAGGAGAGCCAGGCTCGCCTGGCCGCGCTGCGCCAGCGCATACGGGAGATTGCCCGCCAGGTCGGGCAATTGCAGCCCGACGAGCAGGAAACCGCATTGCGGAAACTTCTCTGATCCTGTAGGGAACGGCGGGTGGGGTTTGCGGGGCGGCGGGCTTTGCCGCCGCCCCGCAAACCCCCATTTCCTCAGCCCAGCAGGCCGAACCGTTACGACGCGCCTCTGGGAGATGCTGGAATTACGATAGGGGAAAGAAAAATGAAAAGACGCACATCCCATTCCATCCGATTGACCTGGCAGACCCTTCTGATCCTGTTCCTGTTCCTTGTGCTGGCCTGGCTATTGCGGGAATTTACCGGTATAGACATCCTGGGAATCGGAGGGGAGGTCACCGATACCGCCACGGGCGACTGGATCGCCGTCTATTTCACGCAGCCTCTTTACCCGGACGACCCGGCGCTGCATACCGGCAGCGTGGACCTGCACCTGGTGGACCTGATAGACCACGCGACGCAACAGGTGGATGTCGCGGCATATCAACTCAACCTGCCGACGGTCACGGATGCCCTCCTGCGCGCCCACCAGCGCGGTGTCCGGGTCCGCCTGGTCACCGATGGCGAATATGACGATGAAGAAGCGATCGCCCGCCTGCGTCGGGCGCGGGTTCCGGTCACCGTCCGTCCTAAAGGCGGCGGGATTATGCATAACAAGTTCGCCGTCGTGGATAACGCCTGGGTGTGGACCGGCTCCTGGAACCTCACCAAAAACTGCACCTACCGGAACAACAATAACGCCGTGCTGATCGCCTCATCCCATCTGGCAAAGGACTACGCGACGGAGTTTGAGGAACTCTTCAGCGGTCAGTTCGGCCCGACCTCCCCCGCCAACACGCCCTACCCGTCGGTAACCATAGAGATACCGGAGACAGGGGCCCGAGTACATCTGGAAGTCTATTTCGCGCCAGAGGATAAAGTCGCCCGCAAACTGGTCCCTCTCCTTTTGGATGCCCGCCGGAGCGTGCGCTTTATGGCCTTCTCCTTCACTAGTGAGTCCATCGCCGATGCCCTCATTCAGTTAAATGATCGGGGGGTATCCGTGGAAGGTGTTTTTGAAACCCGCGGTTCCGATACCGTATACTCCCAGTACGACGACCTCAAAAAAGCGGGAATCCCCGTCTTCCTGGATGGGAACCCCTACCTCCTCCATCACAAAGTGTTTATCATAGACGAGCAGACCGTGGTCCTGGGTTCGTACAATTTCTCCGGAAACGCGGAGAAGGACAACGACGAGAACCTGCTCGTTATCCACGACCAGGAAGTCGCAAAGTCTTTTCTGGCCGAATACGAGAGAGTCCGGCAGCAGGCTCAGAGTGCCCGCTGATGCTCTCCCAATCCCTTTGTGGAGGTGCATAATGGAGGATCAATCGGGTCCCCTGACTGGCTGGCAACTGGCGGTGTTCGCCATCGCCGCCCTGCTCCTGGCCTGGCTATGCTGCGGAATAGGTTTATTCGTGGGTGGGGTGGCCGGATTTGGATTGGGGCGGGCGTCCATCACTCCAGAAGCAACCCCTCCGGAATGGCGCATCATTCCGGCGCCGAAATTCCCGACTCCTGAAATTCCGGAACTCACCCCTCCCCCTTCCGAACGCCCCTACCTGGGAATCCGGTTCATCATGCGGGAGCGCGGTGCGGAAATCATGGAGGTCGTCCCCGATACCCCTGCCGATAGGGCCGGCCTCCAGGTTGGCGATATCATCCTGAAGGTAGACGGTCAGCGCGTGCGGCCATCCCGCCCCCTCCCCGAGATTCTCCTCTCCTACCGTCCCGGCGATCGGGTCACCCTGACCGTGGAGCGGGAAGGGGAGGAGATAGAAATCCCGGTAACCCTGGGACGCGCGCCGTAGGCCCGCAATCCGCCTGGAGAAACACATGGAGATAACGCAACTGATCTGGATAATTGCCGTCACCCTTCTGAGTTTGGTCAACATCGTCTGGCAACTGGACCTGCAGACCCGTCTGCGTCGGCTGGAGGAGCGCTACCGCCGCCTGACCGGCGGCGTGGCGGAGGCGGGCCAGGTGGGCACCGGAGCCATCCTGGAACAGGTAGACGCCGTCCGCGGGCGGGTGGAGAAACTGGAAGACCTGGCCCGACGGGCGCAGGCCGTGCTGGGCCATACGGTGCAGGGCGTGGGCATCGTCCGCTACCGCGCGCTGGCCGACGTCGGCGGGGATCAGAGTTTCTCCCTGGCCCTGGTGGACGGGGGCGGCAACGGCGTCGTTCTTTCTGCCCTCTACCTGCGGGAAGGGACCCGTTTCTACGCCAAACCGCTCGCCGCGTGGAACTCCACCTATCCGCTGACGGACGAGGAGAAGCAGGCCCTGGAGCAGGCCCGCCAGACGATCGCCAGTACCCCTCTTCCCACCCGTTAGATGCGCGATGAAAGCCCTGGTCTACGACGGCACTCTTCGCCTGCGGGACGACTATCCCCTCCCGGCGCTTGTGCCTGGGGAGGCGCTGGTACGGGTCCGCCTTGCCGGTATCTGCAACACCGACCTGGAAATCGTGCGCGGGTACATGGGGTTTCGGGGCGTGCTGGGTCACGAGTTCGTCGGTGTGGTGGAGGATTGCGCCGACCCCTCCCTTATCGGTCAGCGGGTCGTGGGAGAAATCAATGCCCACTGCGGGGAATGCTCCTTCTGCCGGGCCGGGATGCCCACCCACTGCCCGAACCGCACGACGCTGGGCATCTGGGGGCGGGACGGCGCCTTCGCCGAGTACCTGACGCTTCCCATCCGCAACCTCCACATTGTCCCGGATGAGATTCCCGACGAGGAGGCCGTCTTCACCGAACCACTGGCGGCGGCGCTGGAGATTCTGGAGCAGGTACCCATCCGCCCGACCCAACGGGTAGTTGTCCTGGGAGACGGCAAATTGGGCCTGCTGGTCGCGCAAGTGCTGGCCCTGACCGGTTGCGACCTGCTGGTAGTCGGTCACCACGCGGAGAAACTCGCCATCCTGGCCCGGCGGGAGATCGCCACTGCGCGAGAGGGAGAAGTGGACGGTCCTCCGGCCGATATTGTGGTGGAATGCACCGGCCGCCCGGAGGGGTTCGCGGTGGCAAAACATCTCCTGCGTCCGCGGGGGACACTGGTGCTGAAAAGCACCTACCACGGCCGGGTGGAGGCAGACCTGACCTCGCTGGTGGTGGACGAAATCACCCTGGTCGGTTCCCGGTGTGGCCCGTTCCCGCCGGCTCTGCGCCTGCTCCAGCACCGGTGGGTGGACGTCCGCCCCCTGATCGGGGCCACCTATCCCCTGGAGGACGGGATTGCCGCCTTCGCCCGCGCCGCCGAACCGGGAATGCTCAAAGTGCTGCTCCGCGTGGGGAACTGAGGGGAGAATTTGCCGGAACATCTGTTGTCCGTGACCATATTGCCGATTTGGTGTTTTTAATTTCGGAGAGGAGAAGGGGCAGCAGCATTCCCCGACCCTCTTGAATCCCATAGGGAGGAGGTGATGCGTATCGCGGGACGCTTCTCTGGCCGCACATTATAAATTTATCCCATCCTATCATTCTTAAAGGAGGCCCTGGAATGAAACCCCTCGGTACAATGTGGAAAAATACCCGTATGATTATCTTAGTCGCCGTATGTGCAGCCATCTACGCCGCCGCCCTGATCGCCTTTAAGACCGCCATCCCCCTGATCCCCGGCATTACGGAGGTTCGCGTCGCCAACATTTTCCCGATGGTCTTCAGCCTGCTCTTCGGCCCGGCAGCGGCCTGGGGTTCGGCCATCGGCAACCTCATCGGCGACATTTTCGGCGGAACCCTCGGCCCGGGAAGCGTGTTCGGCTTCATCGGGAACTTCCTGCTGGGCTACCTGCCCTATGCGATGTGGACCACCCTCAAGCCCATTGCGGATGGCAAACGGGAACTGGCCCTGCAGAACTGGCGCTCCTGGGTGCTGTACATTCTGCTGGCCCTCATCTCCTCGGCGGCCTGCGCCGTGGTCATCGCAACGGGGCTGGAGGCGCTGGGAATGGTCCCCTACCCCATCCTCTCCAGCATCATCACGATCAATGATACGGTGGGGAGCCTGATCGGCGGTCTCCTGTTGCTGGCCGTATACGGAGTCGTCCGGCGGCAGTTGCGGCTGATCTGGTGGGATGTGATGGACCCGGAGGACATCGGGCGGCCGCGGGCTGGCACGCTGGGCGCCTGGCTGGTGGTGGTCGGGGCGCTGGGCGGCTGGATTCTGGGGGCTTACCTCCTCTCCGGACAGGCCCTGGTCATCGGAATCATCGCCTCCATTGTCATCCTGGTCGGCTGTTTCTTGTTGTAACTGCTCGGATCCCACGATGGGTGCCGCAATCTCCCTCCAGGACCTCTCCTTCACCTACGCGGAAACCACGCGTCCAGCCCTCCGCAACATCAACGGGCATATAGAAGAAGGCACCTTCGTGGTTGTGATGGGACACGAGGGCGCGGGGAAGTCCACCCTCTGCTATTCCCTGAACGCCCTCGTGCCCCGCTTTTTCCGGGGGGAGTACTGCGGGAAGGTCCTGGTTCACGGCGTAGAAGTTGCGAAGGCCCGGATCGCCGAAATGGCCCCGCGGGTCGGGCTCGTCCTTCAGGACTTTGAAGCCCAACTGTTCTCCACCAGCGTGGAACTGGAGATGGCCTTCGGGCCAGAGAACCTGGGCCTGCCCCGGGACGAGATTGAACAGCGGATAGACCGCTATCTTCGGTTTGTGGGGCTGGCAGATATGCGCCGCCGAGAGCCCGCCAGCCTCTCCGGCGGGCAGAAACAGCGGCTGGCGATAGCGTCGGTGCTGGCGCTGGAGCCCGCCGTGCTGGTAATGGACGAACCCACCACCGACCTGGACCCCATTGGGCGGGAAGAAGTCCTCTCCGTCGCCGATACGCTCCGCCAGGAGCGGCGCACCCTGCTGGTGGTGGAACAGGACCCGGAGGTCGCCACCGACGCCGACCAGGTCTGGCTGATGCGAGAGGGGGAAATCGTCGCCCAGGGGCCGCCCCGCCAGGTACTGACCGACCTGGACCTGCTGGAACGTTGCGGCGTCCAGCCCCCGCCGACCCTGGCGCTGTTTCGGGCGCTGAACTGGCCCGGTCAGCCGCTGACCCCCGAAGAGGCGATCGCGCTTATCCAACAGCACGGCCTGGCCCGCCCGCGCCCGCTGAAAGTCGGAGGCCAGACCGCCGATGGGCGCCCCGTCATCCTGGACGTTCAGGATGTGGATTACATCTACCCCGCACGGGAGGTGGAAGCCCTGAAGGGGGTTAGCCTCCAGATTCGGGAAGGGGAATTCGTCGCCCTTATCGGGCAGAACGGCTCCGGAAAGACGACGCTGGCCAAGCACCTGAACGGCCTGCTGAAGCCCACCCGGGGCGAGGTCCTCTATCGGGGGCGTCCCCTTCAGGAAATCCGGCGCACGGAAATCGCCCATCAGGTGGGGTACGTCTTCCAGAACCCCGACCATCAGATTTTCTCCAACACGGTCCGGGAAGAGGTCAGTTTCAGCCTGAAAATGGCCGGTCTGGATGAGAAGACGATCCGGGAGCGGGTCGCCGAGGCACTGGAGGTGGTGGGACTCTCTGGGTATGAGGAGGAGGTCCCCTTCACCCTGACCAAAGGGGAGCGGCAGCGAGTCGCGGTGGCTTCCGTCCTGGCAGCCCAGCCGGAGGTCATCATCCTGGACGAACCCACCACCGGGCTGGACTACCGCCATCAGCGGAATATGATGGAAATGTTGCGGGCGCTACATCGGCGGGGGCACACGGTCATCATCATCACCCACTCTATGTGGGTGACCGCCGAGTATGCCGAGCGCGTGATCGTAATGAAAGACGGGCAGATTCTGCTGGACGCCCCAACCCGAGATGCCTTCGCGGAAGAGCGGATTCTGGCCGAGGCATCGCTCCGTCCCCCCACCCTCCTGCGGCTGGGCAACTATCTGGGAACCTCTGCGCTCACGCAGGAAGCCATGGTGGAGGAGTTGCGGTCGCTATGAACATTTTCCTGTACTTGGACGAGAACACCTGGTTCCACCGCCTGGACTCGCGGACAAAAATCCTCGGGGTGTTGCTCCTTTTCTGCATGGCGATGGTCTTCAACCATCCCCTGTACGTAGCGGGCTTCGCCCTGGGATTGGTGTGGCTGGCGGCCGCGGCGAAGGCGCTCCCTAACTTCTGGCGGGTACGCTATCTTCTCTTCCTGCTCGTCGCGTTCAGTACTTTGCTGTGGCCCTTTTTCGCTAAAGGACCTACCCCCCTCTGGTCCTGGGGCCGGCTTCAGGTCAGCCGGGAATCCCTTCTCTACGCCATCGCAATGGGATTGCGGCTGGCATCTTTTGTGGGTGCTGGTCTGATCTTCCTCTCCATCACGACCAACGAGGAGTTCACCCAGGGGCTGATCCGGCTTCGCCTGCCTTATCCAATCGCCTTCGCCTTCTCCACTGCCCTACGCCTGGTGCCCACCTTTGCCGGAGCGGGAGCGACCATCGTCCAGGCCCAGATTTCCCGCGGCCTGGACGTGGAATCGGGGAATATCTTCCAGCGGGCGGGCAAGTTCATCCCGCTGGCGGTCCCGCTCTTTATCTACGCCATCCGCCATACCAATATGCTGGCGATGGCGCTGGAATCCAAAGGGTTCAATCCGGGAGCCCCCCGGACCTGGTACTACGACCCGCAGATGCGCCGCGCCGACTATCTGGTTCTGGCCCTGCTGACAGCGCTCTTCCTGGGGATGCTCTCCCTGCGGTTGCAGGGGTACGGTCAGGTACTGCCGCGGTTGTGATGAAACGCGCGCGGGGAATTGGGGGCGAGACGCCGCGGGGCAGTATGGAGATAGGCGCACTCCGCTTTGCTTCGTAGCGCACTACAAACGTGTAGAAGAGAAGGGAAATGCTCCACGACAGCGCTTCCGCCATCCCGCTGAGGATAGAGGGCCTGACGTTCCGGTATCGCGCGCGACCGGAACCGGCGATCCAGGACGTCTCCCTGACCCTGGAGAAGGGAGAACTGCTTCTGATCGCTGGCGCCAGCGGGTGCGGGAAAACGACGCTCATCCGCGGCATCAACGGCCTGATCCCGCGCACGTACCGGGGAGACCTGCAAGGCCGTATCCTGCTATTCGGGCAGGACGCCCGCGCGATGAGCATGGCCCAACTCTCCCAGATCGTCGGGACGCTCCTCCAGGACCCGGAACGGCAGATCGTGGGCAGTTACGTGCTCAACGAAGTGGCTTTCGGGCTGGAGAACCTGGGCCTGCCCCGGCAGGAAATCCGGGAGCGGGTGGACGAAATCCTTTCCTACCTGGGCATCTCTCATCTGCGGGACCGGGAGACGTTTTACCTTTCCGGCGGGGAGAAACAGAAGGTAGCCCTGGCTGGGGTGCTGGTAATGCGGCCCCGCATCCTGCTCCTGGACGAGCCCCTGGCGAGTCTGGACCCCGTCAGCGCGCGGGAGGCGCTGGCCCTCTTCCGCCGCCTGGCCGATGAGGGGATCAGCATCATTCTGGTGGAGCACCGGGTGGAGGACGTCCTGACTATCCACCCCGATCGGGTACTCTTTATGCAGGACGGTCGGGTGACCTACGACGGTCCTCCCGATCAGATGACCGAGGCAGTGGACTATCGGCAGGTCAAACTGCCCGCCCCGCTGACCGTCCGACGGGCCATTCACGCCCCGCCCCCGGTCTTTGAACCCACCATCCGCCCCAACGGGCGGGAGCCGCTGGTGGTCTTTGAGAACGTCTCTTTCTCCTACAGCGAGGACTCCCCGCTGGTCATACAGGACGTCAATATGACCATTCATCAGGGGGACATCATTGCCGTTCTGGGGCCCAACGGAGCCGGAAAGACGACGCTGGTCAAGCACGCCATCGGTCTGCTGAAACCCCGGCGGGGCCGGGTGCTGGTGGAAGGACGGGACACGCGGGAACTGAGCGTGGCCCAGATCGCCCACACATTGGGCTACGTCTTCCAGAGTCCGGGCCACATGCTGTTCGCCCCCACCGTGCGGGAGGAACTGGCCTTCGGGCCGAAGAATCTGGGCTTCCCCAAGGAGCGGATCGCCGAAGGAGTCAACCGGGCCATAGAGACGGTCAACCTGAAGGGGCTGGAGGACTATCCGCCCCTGGCGCTCTCGTTCGGCCAGCAGAAGCGAGTCAGCATCGCGGCAGTGCTGGCGATGCGCTCCCGCATTCTGGTGATGGACGAACCGACGGCCGGACAAGACTACTGGAACTACATGGCCTTTATGGACTCCATCCTTCAGATGCCCGGTTTTGACGCTGTGCTCTTCATCACTCACGACCTGGACCTGGCAATCTGCTACGCCAACCGGGTGGTGCTGGTCTCGGAGGGACGCATCGCCGCCGACGGTCCGCCTGCTGAGGTGCTGAAGGACCCGGACCTTCTGCGCCGATGCCGCATCGTGCCGACATCGCTGCTCCGACTGAATCTGGAGGCGCTGCCGCATACTGGACAGTTCCTGCGGGCCGAGGCGCTGGCCCATGCCCTCCCGCCCCAGGTGTTGGAGACTCTGGCAAACCATCTCTGAAATCCATACGAGGCTTATGTCCAGACCTCGTGCAGAAGGGTCTGGCCTTTAGCGCCCCCTCATCCCCCTGGCCCCCTTCTCCCCCGCCGCGGCGGGGGAGCAAGAGGGCAAGTAGGCAAGTGAGCAAAATGCGGAAGGGCAAGGCTTGTCCTTGCCCTTTCCTCCCCGTGCGGCGAACGCCGCAACGGGGAGGGGGCAAGGGGGAGGGGTGAAATTGTCCCTGAGAGAGTGCACTACTTGCGAACATAAGCCTCCATACGAAAGGGGGTGATCGTCGGGAAAATTCGCCGGAGAGCAATCATTCACCGTATCCACATCCCAAGATAAGGAGGTCACCATGGAGAGAAAGAAGTGGTACACATTTGGCACGCGCGAAGTGGTCTTCGCCGCGCTGGGGGCAGCCCTCTACGGCGTATTATCCTACCTGACAAATATGCTGGCCCTTCCCGCCGCGGGCAACCTCGCCTTCCGCCCGGCCGTCTGTATCCCGATGTTCTTCGGCGTCGCCTTCGGGCCTCTGGTCGGCTTCATCAGCGGCTTCCTGGGCAACATCATCGGGGATTTCCTCTCCGGCTGGGGCTTCTGGTTCTGGTGGGACCTGGGCAACGGCATCATGGGGTTGATCCCGGGATTCGCCTATCTTTTCATCAAAGACTTCCGGAGCCCACGCTCTCTCATCATTGCCGACGTCCTTTCCGTCCTTGGCGTCATCGTCGGGATGCTGCTCGCGTCGCTCTCCGAAATCTTCGTCTCCGGCATTGACTTCCGCACCGCTATCGTCGGCTACTTTGTTCCTGCGGCTCTCACCAACATCATCAACGGCATCATCCTGGTGCCCATCCTGATGATCGCCTATGATGCGATCGTTGCCCGCACGGGCCGATAGGGGAGAGAACACCGCCCAGCGCAACCCCCATTCACGGAACCGGAGAGTTCTATGCTGGTATCCTGGCGGTACAGAGAGCGAAATACGTTCATCCAGAATCTGGACCCCCGCGCGCGGTGGATATTTATGTTCGCCACTCTCTTCGCCGCCATCCAGTTCTGGGACCTCCGGTTCCTGCTCTTCTTTTTCGCCCTCTCCCTGGTCTATTACCTTCTCGCCCGGCTGGCCTGGCAGGAGACCCGTCGGGTGTGGGTTTTTGTTATCGTCCTGGTCGTGGTCATCATCGGGATCAACACGGTGCTGACCGGTCGTGGCGGGCCGATGGCCGTCCTGCGGGATACGCGGCACACGGTCTGGGAGGCGCGGTGGACGGTGCCGGTCGTCGGATGGGTGATCCGGCCCAACATTACCGTGGAGAAACTGGTCTTCGCCGTCGCCCAGATAACGCGCATGCTGACCGTCGCCCTCCTGTTCATCCCGGTCGCCTACACATTGAACCCCAATCACTATGGGGTGACCTTTCGCCGGTTGGGCCTGCCCGACAAGGCAGCCTTTTCCATGGACCTGGCCTTCCGGTTCGTCCCCACCCTGGCGCGGGATTTCGGGATCACACTGGACGCCCAGCGGGCGCGCGGGTATGAGGTAGAGAAACTGAGCGGCGGGCTGATCGCCCAGATCCGCAAAATGGCCCCCCTCATCGTCCCGGTGACCATCAACGCCATCGTTGGCGCCGAAGACATCGTCAACGCGATGGACCTGCGCTGCTTCGGCCTGCGCCCGCGCACCTGGCTTCATGAACTGAAATACAGGCCGAGGGACTACGCGCTGATCGTGTTCAGCGCACTCATCCTTCTGGCATCGGTTTTCGTCCGGCTACGCTGGGGCATCGGCGAGTTCTGGGTCCCGGATTGGGTCCTGCGGTGGTTCGGGTACTGACCTGTCGGGGCGTCGGATAAGCAGGAGAAAAAAGGTTTGGCGCTGGCGGCCTTCGGCCGCCAGCGCCAAACTCACTATAGCAAGGAGACAGCACCCCCAGAGCCTCTATACCACAATGTTCACCAATCGCCCCGCCACGTAGACGAACTGCCGGATTTCTCTGCCCGCAACGTACCGCTGGACGTTGGCATCGGCCAGAGCCGCCTCGCGCGCCGCCTCCTCCGAAATGTCCGCCAGAACCTCCAGCCGGGCCCGCACTTTCCCGTTGACCTGTACCACCAGGGTGATGATCGGCTCCACCGTGAGGGCCGGGTCGTACTGGGGCCAGGACTGCAAATGGACGGAGTACGGCCGCCCGGTGCGCGTCCACAACTCCTCGGCGATGTGCGGGCAGCACGGGGCCAGCATCAACAGGAGCGCCTCTATCGCTTCCTCCCACGCCTCCGTCCCGTAGACCGGCGTCTCCTTCACTTTCTGCAGGGTGTTGGTGAACTCCATCAGCGCCGAGATGACGGTGTTGAAGGCAAAGGACTCCAGGTCGCTGGTGACCCGCTGGATGGTCTTGTGCGTCCGGCGACGCAGGGCGGCAATTTCTTCAGGAGACGGGGCCCCTTCGGCCCGGCCGGGCTCCAGCACCAGATTCCACACCCGATGGAGCCACCGGTACACCCCCTCAATCCCGTGGCTATCCCAGGGGCCGCCCTGCTCCCAGCGCCAGCCGAACATCAGATAGCCGCGAACAGTATCCGCCCCGTACCGCTCCACCAGGTCGTCCGGCGCGATGACGTTCCCGCGGCTCTTGGACATCTTCTCCCCGTCCTCGCCCAGAATGATCCCCTGGTTGCGCAGGACGATCATCGGCTCGTCAAAGTCCACCAGCCCCATATCCCGCATCACTTTGGTGAAGAAACGGGTGTAGATGAGGTGCATCGTGGCGTGCTCAATCCCGCCCGTATAGACGTCCACCGGCAGCCAGTATTTGCCCTCTTCGGGGTCAAAGGGGACGGAATCGGCGTGGGCCGGCTCACCTTCTTTATAGTACGGGCTCAGGTAGGCGTACTGGTACCAGGACGAGCAGACGAAGGTGTCCATCGTGTCGGTCTCGCGGGTGGCCGCGCCGCCGCACTGGGGACAGGTCGTATACAGGAACTCCTCGTGGTACTTCAGGGCGTTCTCTCCGGTGGGCGGGATGACCGCGTCGGTGGGCAGGATGACCGGCAGGTCTTCGTAGGGGACGGGTACAATGCCGCAGCGGTCGCAGTAGACGATGGGGATGGGCGCGCCCCAGTAGCGCTGGCGGCTGATGCACCAATCCCGCAGTTTGTAGTTGACGGCGAACTCCCCAACGCCCCGCTCCGCCAGCCATTCCGTCACCTTCCGCACCGCGACGTCCCCCGGCGTGCCGGAGAAAGCGCCGGAGTTGATCATCGTCCCGTATTCTGCGTGGAAGAGGACGTCCCGGTAGGCAGGGACCTCCCAGAGCATCTCCGCGACGGTGCGGGCGTTCCCGACGGCCGGATTCAGCGCCCGGCAGCGCTCCAGGACGGCCTTCTCCGTCGCCATAGAGTCCACGGACATCACTCCGTCGGCAAAGACGAAAACCCACGGCCCACCGACGATGTCCACCCACGCGTCGGAGCGGACGTACTCCCGCGCCAGGGCGATGTACCGGTCCTCCTGATCCCGTCCGAAGGCCACGAACAGGCCGTCTACCCGTTCCTCCACGGAGAACCCTTCTCGCCGGAGCGCTCCGGCGAAACCGTCCTTCGCCGCGCCGGAGCGGACAAAGGAACGGCGCCGTCCCTCGGGATGGTCAATGACCGGGATGACCGGTAGGCCGAACTTGAGGGCGAACTGGAAGTCCCGCTCGTCGTGGGCGGGGACGGCCATGATAGCCCCCGTCCCGTAGGTCATCAGAACGTAGTCGGAAATCCAGATGGGGATGCGCTCGTCGTTGACCGGGTTGACGGCGTAGGCCCTGATGAAGAGGCCTGTTTTCTCCTTCTCGGTGGAGAGGCGGTCTATTTCGCTCTGGCGGGCGGCCTGGAGCTGGTACTCGGCGACGGCGTCCCGGTACTCCGGCGCGGTCAGTTCGTCCACCAGCGGGTGCTCCGGGGCCAGTACCATAAAGGTGGCGCCCCAGAGGGTATCGGGCCGGGTAGTGAAGACGACCATCGGGTCGCCCCGCTCCGTCCGGAAGGTGGCGTTGGCACCCTCGCTGCGGCCGATCCAGTTGGTCTGCATCGCCACCACCCGCTCGGGCCAGTCAATCTGGGAGAAATTCAGCAGTTCCTCGGCGTAGTGGGTGATGCGCCAGAACCACTGCTCCAGTTCCTTCTTGATGACCGGTGTCCCGCAGCGCTCGCAGACGCGCTCGGGCCCCCAGACCTGCTCCCGGGCCAGGGTGGTGTTGCACCTGGGGCAGAAATCCACCTGGGAGCGCTTCCGGTAGGCCA
>CAKZOY010000476.1 GCA_937138275.1 uncultured Chloroflexota bacterium | reverse complement strand
GAAGCCGAATTGGGTAATACCATTTATACTTTTAGCGCATAATTTGTCATTATAATTTAGAATCTGCCATTGTCAAATAACTCATACTGTCCGGTGACGGGCCAGGTATTCCTCAATGGTAAGATAATCCCCAGCGTGGTAAGCCTCACGCGCTTCCTGAATCTGGGCCTGAATCAGCGGGTCTTGCTCCAGGAGTTCTTCCTCCATCTGGGCGATCTGCTCGTTCAGCAACCGCCAGAGTTGGAGTTTTTCCTTTGGACTGAGGTTTGTAATGGACTCCACCAGCGAGTCAAACGGTATTGTCAAACGCACCGAGGCGTACGGCATGGCTCACCTCCTGCCCCTAAGACTCATTCGTAAGTCATCCCGGAGTTCGGGGCCACATTATCCCGACGCCAGGAATTTCCCCAACACGGGAGTGGGGTCCACCATATGCTTTCCGAACCACTTTTTCGCCTGGGGCAAGCCCAGCGCGACGCCCATCAGTTCGGTGAAGTAGAGGACGGGGATTTTCTGCTCCAGCGCCTGGCGGGTATCCAGGTTGATCTGGCACATGCCGCAGGCACAGGCGATCACGTCCGCCCCCGCCTCCTGGGCCTCCTTCGCCAGGCGGGTGGAGAGGGTCACCACCACCGCGCTGCGGCTGAGGGAGAGGCTGGCGCCGCAGCAATCCACTTTGTACGACCAGGGCACCGGTTCAGCGCCCAGCGCCTCCATCAGGACGTCCATCCGCATCGGGTGTTCGGGGTCGTCCCAGCCGGTGAACTCCGGCGGGCGCACCAGGACGCAGCCGTAGTAGGATGCCACCTTCAACCCGGTCAGCGGGCGGGTCACTTTCTGGCGGATTCGCTCCAGCACCTCCGGCTCGGTCAGCACCTCCAGCAGGTGGCGGGCGCGCGGCCGACCGGTGTAGGTGAACCCCAGGAGCGCCTCCATCTCCCGCCGCCAGACCTCGTTTTGGCGTAGTTCCATATCCGCCTGGAGGACGTGCTGGTAACAGGCCGGACACGGGGCGACGATATCCAGCCCCGCCTCCTGTGCCAGGGCAATGTTGCGGGCCGGCAGCCGCAGCGCCAGTTCGTGGTCCAGGCTGTGCGCCGACGACGCCCCGCAGCAGTTCCAGTCCTCCAGTTCCACCAACTCCACCCCCAACGCCTCACAGATGGCGTCGGTGGAGAGGCCAAATTCCACCGCCGTGGTGCCGATGGTGCAACCGGGATAGTAAGTGTACTTCATCGTTGCGCCTCCTCGGCAGAGGGATGCGCCGATTCCTCGCGCCGTTCCGAATAGAGACGGCGAATATCCGCCAGGCCCCGAATGCGCTCCGGTATGAAGGAAATCTTCCCCTTCAGGATCAGGCCCACACCCATCCCCAGGTCGGAGAAGAGGTCGCGGCTGCGGAGTTTGTACTCCATCAGCATAGAGAGTTCGTGCACCCGGCCCCACAGGCGGATGCTATCCAGGAAGGAGCGATGGAGCGCGTAGACCATCGGGTCGGGCTTGTAGCCCTCCTCCAGCGCCATATAGCGCAAGGTGTCAAACATCGGCGCCAGACGGATGTGGTTAGGGCAACGGGTGCCACAGGCCTCGCACCCCACGCACAGCCAGATGGCGGAACTGGAGAGGACCGTCTCTTTGCGGCCCAGTTGTACCAGCCGGATGACCTGCGCGGGCTTGTAGTCCATCGCGTAGGCGACGGGGCATCCGGCCGAGCATTTCTGGCAGAAGTAACAGCGCAGGAGTGGCTCCCCGCTCCGTTTCTGGACGGTCAGGCTGAAAGAAAGGTCTATTGGTGTCGGTGTCATTCCGGCCTCCCGATCGGGATGTACTAAAACTTCCCTCGTTGCTCTACCAGGTCCAGCACCAGAATCGCCATGTCCAGCGTCTCCCCGCTGCTGGTGATGAAGTAGTCCCGCAACACCGTGGCCTGGCGGAAGCCCAGGTCGCCGAACGCGCTGATGACCTGCGATTGGGCAGTGACGACCTCGGCGTACAACTGGTAGAGCCCCAGCCGACGGGCGACCTCCATCAGACTCTGGAGCATCAGCGTGCCGATGCCCTGGCGGCGGTACTCCCGGTCCAGGAAAATGCGCACCCAGGCCAGGTGGCGGTGGTAGTGCTCCCCGAAGTGCAGGGTGGCGTTGCCGATGAGCCGGTCGTTGACGAGGGCCACCAGCGGGAAGACGCGCTTATAGTCCAGGTTATCCACCCAACTGGCGACCACGTTGGGGTCGGCGGCGTCTATTCGGTACCATTCCAGGTCCTCCCGCGGCGCTCGCGCGAAGAGGTCTATGAACGCTTCCTTATCCCCCTTCTGGAGCGGGCGCAGGAGCAGCCGGGCCCCGCCAGGCAGGACTTTGGTCTTGCGGTAGTTGGCGATCTGATCCCAAACTTCGTTTGCCATCATAAGCCTCCTCGGATTCTTAAACCACAAGGCACGTGTTAAACCCCATAAAGTCGTATCACGGCCTCCTGGTAAAGTCTCAAAAAGTCATACCCCCTGTGGGTTGAATCCGCCAGAGGGCGCGGTCCCCCGGAATGTTGATATTTCCCCTCCCCCTACCCCTTCCCCGTTGCGGCATCGCCGCACGGGGAGGGGGCATAGAAGTGGGGTTTTTGGGGCGGCGGCTTCGCCGCCGCCCCAAAAACCCCCTTTCCTTACCCCTCTCTCCCCACCCCTCTCTCCCCCGCCCGTCAGGGCAGGGGGAGAGGGGGGCAAGGGGGGTGAGGGGGTGGCAGTTTTAAATCAACACATCCGCCATAGAGAGCACCTGGACGGGCTCCCAGTTGTGGATGCGGCTGGCTTTGTTGGGGCAGGCCACCACACACGCGCCGCAGGTCTGGCAGAGGGCCGGGTTCACCGTCGCGATCCGGCGCACCGGATGGACCTCCCGCGCGCCGTACGGACAGACCGCCACACACGCGCCGCAGGCAGAGCAGAGTTCCTCCACCACATAAGCGACGGTCGGCTCCTGCACCATCGCCTCCTGGGAGAGCAACTGGATGACCTTGGCCGCCGCGCCTGCCGCCTGCGCTACCGTCTCGGGGATGTCCTTGGGCCCCTGCCCGGCCCCGGCCAGAAACACCCCCGCCGTCAGACTCTCCACCGGGCGCAACTTGGGATGGGCCTCGCTGTAGAACCCGTATCGGTCCGTCTGAATGTGCAGGGTCTGGGCCAGAGCGATCGCCTCCTGGCTGGGAAGCATCGCCGTCGCCAGCACCACCAGGTCCGCCTCCACCTCCACGGGACGACCCACCAGCGTGTCGGCCCCCCAGACCACCACCCGGTCGCCCCGGCGGAAAATCTTGCTCACCTTGCCCCGCAGGTAGAGGACGTCGTACTCCTCCATCGCCCGCTGGACGAATTCGTCGTACCCCTTGCCGCCGGAGCGGATGTCAATGTAGAAGACGTACGCCTGCCCATCCGGGACCCGTTCCCTGAACATCATCGCCTGCTTGGCGACGTACATACAGCAGACTTTGGAACAGTAGGAGACGCCGTGTTCGGGGTCACGGGAGCCAGCACACTGGACGAAGACTACCTCGCGGGGGACGCGCCCGTCCGAAGGCCGCCGCAGGCCGGTACGCAGCATCTCCTCAAAGGTCAGCCCGTCCACCACATCGGGGATTTCGCCGCCCCCGTACTCCGGCAACCGCTCCAGCGGGTACGGGTCCCAGCCAGTGGCAACCACCACCGCGCCGACTTCGTAGGTCTGGGGGCCATCAGGGCACTGGACCTCCACGGCGAAATTGCCCACGTAGCCGTCCAGCCGGGTCACCCGCCCCTGCAGGACAACCTCAATGTCCGGCTGTTCCAGCACCTGCCGAACCCGCTCACTCACCAGGTCCGGCGCGGCATCAAAGTTCAGGTACGTGCCGGAGAGACGGGCCATCTTGCCGCCCAGATGGTCCTCCCGCTCCACCAGGACGACGGGGAATCCGGCGTTGGCGATATCCAGCGCGGCCTCCATTCCGGCGATCCCGCCGCCGATGACCAGCGCCCGTCGGGTGATGGGCAGGCGCAGCGGGACCAGTTCCTCGTTCTGGCGCACCTTCTGGACCATCGTGCGCACAATCTCCACCGCCTTCGCCGTCGCCTCCTCCCGGTCGTGCTGATGGACCCAGGAGCACTGCTCGCGGATGTTGGCCATCTCGCAGCGGTACGGGTTGAGGCCCGCCCGCGCCACGGCCTGGCGGAAAGTGCGCTCGTGCATCGCCGGAGAACAGGCCGCGACCACGACCCCGTCCAGTTGATGCTCGACGATCGCCTGCTGGATCATCTGCTGGCCGGGGTCAGAGCACATATACTTGTAGTGCGTCGCAAACGCCACGTGGGGGTCCCGGCCGACAATCTCGGCCACTCGCTCCACGTCCACCGTCGCCGCAATATTGATCCCACAGTGACAGATAAATACGCCGATTCGGCTCATGGTTGCTTTTCCAGGGAAAATACCACCCACCCTTTTCGGCACACCCGGAAGACGCCCTCCTGCGCGTCATACATAATGCCCTGGGCTTCCGCCTCGTTCAAAATTCGCCGAAAAAGGGCCTCCACTCCCGCCCGGTCATCCACAAACTGGGCGTCCCGGATCATCATCAACGTGTGCCAAGTGGGGACACGCCGGAGACTCTCCACGTCGTAGACCAGGACGGTCACGTCTCGCCCGAAATGGGGGATCACAGCCCGACCGAATACTCTGTAGAGGTGGTCCTGTTCCTCCAGCGAGAAGGGCCGGCAGGTGATGACGAAAATATCCACGTCGCTCCGCTCACCGAAATCCCCCCGCGCCATAGAGCCGAAAATCCCAACTGCCAGCACTTCATCCTCCAGATGCCGGGCGACTTCCCGCACTGTTTCCCGAATCGCTTCTACCTCGCTCATATGCCCCCAAAGAGGTCGGTCAAAAAGACCGCCGTCTGCTCTACGGATTCCCGAGCCCGATCCAGCAATCGGGTCGCCACCTCTTTCGTACAGAGGTCTGCAGGACTTCTCCAGATACCGTTCATGAGACCGCCATAGGTAGCGCGCCCGTGCCAGACGGCCGCCTCTTCCGCATAATCGGCCACCGTCAGAAACGCCTCCGGCAGCACCCCGTTCCGGATCAGTCGCCGCAACTGGTCCGATGGATCGCGGGTCCAGCGGAACGCCTCAAAGCAGGCGATCAGCGCTTTGGTCGATTTCTCTATCGCCAGTTGCGAAAAGAGCACCACTGCGACCCAGTCCTCAAACTCCGCGTTGCGGAGAGCCCGACTCAGGTCGTCGGTCGCCTCCTTGAGCAGCCGGAGAGATTCCTGCGTTGTATCCATTGCGCTGCGCGCTATGCTCCTTCCGCCAGCCCGACCATGCTGGCCCCCGGAGCGACCGGGATCCCCCTGGTGCGCAGGAACTCCTCCACGGCGAAGAGGAACTCCATCAGGAAGGGACGGGTAGCGGCCTTGCCCATATGGCCAATCCGGAAAATCTTCCCCGCCAGCGGTTCCAGCCCACCGGAAATCAGGATGCCGTGCTGGCGGGCCAGATAAGCCATCAGTTCGCTGACCGGGAACTCCGGGCGAGATTTAACTGCCGTGACGATGGGAGATGCATAAGGCCCATCGGGGATGAACATCTCAAAGCCCACCGCCTCCAGCCCGCGCCGGACGGCCTGCGATGCCCGGCGGTAGCGGGCGTAGTGGGCTTCCAGCCCTTCCGCCAGGATACGGCGCAAACTCACCCGCAGCCCCAGGACGTTATTGGTGGGCATGGTGACCGGTGTCGGATGCCAGGCGCCCCAATTTTCGGCGTACCAGCGCCAGGTGCGCAAACTGAGATACCAGCCGTGATGGGTGTTCTCGTTCCGGTCCACCCACTCCCACGCCCGCGGGCCCACCGAGATAAACGCCAGCCCCGGCGGGCATTCCAGGCACTTGTTCGCCACCGTCACGCAGACGTCTATGCCCCATTCGTCCACCAGCAGTGGGACGCCTCCCAGTGAGGAGACGGCGTCCACGATGATGGGCAAGTCCGCCTCATGGGTCACCTCCGCCAGTTCTCGGACGGGGTTCATCACCGTCGTTGCGGTTTCGTGATGGACGACGGCTACCGCGCGAGTCTCCGGGTGCTCCCGCAGGGCGCGCCGCAACTCTTCGGGGTCCAGGGGCTGGCCCAGGGGGGCCTGGAAGGGGATGACGCGCAGGCCGTGGCACTCCGCAATGACCCCCATCCGCTCGCCGAAAAAGCCGTTCATCCCCACGATCACCGCTTCCCCCTCAGCCAGCATGCTGCCGAAGGCCATATCCAGCAAAGCCGACCCGGCTGCGGGGACCATAAAGAGGTCGTGCTGGGTGCCGAAGACCTGCTTGAGCATCCCGACCACTTCGGTATACATCTCCATCCACTCCGGACCGTAGTGCCGCGGAGTGGGCTGGGCCATCGCCGTCAAAACCTCCTCGTCCACCTCGCAGGGGCCGGGGATGTACAGTTTGTAGCGCATCATTCCTCCTTAACCCACTTCCGGAGGAGAGGGCGCGGGTCGGTATACATCCCGTCCATCCCCCAATCCTCCTCCGGCAGCCCCAGCGCCACCGCCATCAGTTGGGTGAAGTAGACAATGGGGACTTCGTCGCCGGAGCGACCGAAGGCCGTCTCCCGCTGGGGCCAGTCCAGGTTGAACTGGCAGAGGGGGCAGGCGGTGACGATGACCTGCGCCCCATGCGCTCGCGCCGAGGCGACGATCTCCCGCGATAAAGTCTCGGAGACGACGGGTTCCTTCACCGTCAGGTACGAGCCGCAGCATTCAATGCTATAGGGGAAGTCCACCGCCTCCGCACCCAGCGCCCGGATCAGGTCGTGCAGGATGGTGGGGGCCTCGGGGTCGTCCAGGCCGATTTCGTCGTAAGGACGCAGGAGCAGGCAGCCGTAGTACGGCGCGGCCCGCAGACCGGTGAGCGGGCGCACCACTTTCCGGGCAATCGTTTCCCAACCGATGTCGTCCCGCAGGACCTCCAGCAGGTGGACCACCTCCACCCGGCCTCCGTATTCCTGCTCGGTAAACCAGTTGATGCGCTCCCGCATCGCGGAGTCCCGCTCCAGCACGGTCTGGGTGCGCTTGAGGACGTGGTAGCAGATCGCGCAGAGGGCTGCCACCCGATCCCCTGCCTGCTCGGCCTGGTAGAGCACCCGCGTGGGGGCGAGGAGGGCCATAGAGTTGTCGGTCGCCAGGGGGAAGGTGGCGCCGCAGCACTGCCAGTCGGTCAGTTCCTCCAGTTCCACCTCCAGCGCCGCCGCGACCGCCCGCCCGGAACGGTCATACCCCTTGCCCTTGGTGGAGAGGGTACAGCCAGGATAGTACGAAATCTTCCGCATAGCGGATCGGCCTCACTTGATGTACTTGCGAAACCCGCCCACAATCGCCAGTTGGGGGAGTTCCCGGACCAGTTCCGGTGGCAACCGATCCAGGTCAATCTCCGAAGCCCCCGCGCGTAGAGAGATTTCCCGCAGCGCCTCCATCAGGCGGGGCAGGTCCACACCCTTCGGACAGCGGGTGACGCAGGTCAGGCAGGAGGCGCAAATCCAGATGGTGCGGCTCTGCAGGACTTCGGTCATTCCCAGTTGGGCCATC
The DNA here is from genome assembly GCA_937138275.1 of uncultured Chloroflexota bacterium. Taxonomy (GTDB): domain Bacteria; phylum Chloroflexota; class Anaerolineae; order B4-G1; family DUEL01; genus SpSt-77. The sequence goes on along the minus strand of CAKZOY010000476.1, from coordinate 1,252 downwards.
CGGATGACCTGGCTGGGCAGCAAATCCATCGCTGCGGCGACGGGGCATCCGGCGCTGCACTTGCCGCACTGGTTGCAGGCCAGCAGGTCCTCCCCGCTGATCTCCTCCACGTCGCGGACGAACTGACTGCGGACGTTTTTCAGGGAGATGACCGTACGCATTGCGCTCCTTGCAAAGGGGCGGGGGGATGCGGGCGGCGGCTTCGCCGCCGCCCGCATCCCCCTCCCCACTACGGGATCAGCCCCGCCGCGCGCTTGGCCGCCGTCAGGGTGTTGCGCAGGAGCATAGCGATGGTCATCGGGCCGACACCGCCAGGAACGGGGGTCAGGTACCCGGCGACCTCCTTGACCTCGTCAAAGTCCACGTCGCCGACGATACGGTAGCCCTGTTTGGCGGTGGGGTCGTCCACCCGATTGATGCCGACGTCAATGACCGCGGCGCCGGGCTTCACCCAGTCGGCCTTGACCATCTTGGGGCGGCCCACGGCGGCGATAAGGATGTCGGCGCGGCGGCAGATGCCGGGCAGGTCGTAGGAGCGGGAGTGGCAGATGGTGATCGTCGCGTCCCGCTTGAGCAGGAGCATCGCCACCGGCAGGCCGACGATGTTGCTCCGGCCCAGGACCACGGCGTCCTTCCCGGCAATCTCAATGCCGTAGCGGTCCAGCAACTCAATGCAGCCGGCCGGGGTGCAAGGGGCGAACTTGGGCTCGCGACCCTTCATCGCCAGTTCGCCGATGTTGATCGGATGAAAACCGTCCACATCTTTCTCAATGGGGACAGCGCTGAGCACCCGCCGCTCATCCAGATGGCGCGGCAGGGGGAGTTGCACCAGGATACCGTGGACTTCGGGATTGGCGCCCAGTTCCCGAACCAGCCCCTCCACTTCCTCCTGGCTCGCGCTCTCGGGCAAATCGTAGCCGAACGAACAGATGCCCACTTCGCCGCAGCGCTTCTGCTTGGAGCGGACGTAGAACTGGGAGGCGGGATTTTCGCCCACCAGCACGGTCGCCAGGCCGGGGACGATGCCGTACCTGGTCTTCAGTTCTTCTACTTCGGCGCAGATTTCCTGATGGATTTTCGCTGCAACAGCATTGCCGTCAATGATTTGGGCAGACATTGTTCCTCCTTGGGCGGATTGCAGATTGCGGATTCAGATTGCAGATTGCAGATTGCAAATTGCAGATTGCAGATTGCAAATTGCAGATTGCAGATTCAGGGTGAGCGGCGAACGGATTGCTGGTTACGGGCAATG
>CAKZOY010000475.1 GCA_937138275.1 uncultured Chloroflexota bacterium | reverse complement strand
GGTCACAATATACATCGTTCATGTTTCAAGCGTATATCAGCCGGGTAACGCGGTGTAACAGCCATGTAACGGCATGTGACGAGGGGTTAGGAGGCGATGGGCAGACTCAGAGTGAAAACCGTCCCCCGGTCAGGACGGCTACGCACCTTCACGCTCCCTCCATGGCGTTTCACGATCGTTTGCACCAACGCCAGTCCCAGGCCGCTACCCTCACATCCTTGGGCATTGGCCCCCCGATAGAGCTCTTCGAAAATATACGGCAGGTCATCTTCGGCGATTCCAGGGCCGGTATCAGCAATTTCAATTGTCACTGAACTGCCATTCTCAGAGGCGCGTATCTCGATCAAATCGCCGGGACGAGTGAATTTGAGAGCATTGTCCAAAAGGTTGTAGAAGGCCAGCCATAGCAAGTCGCGGTCGCCCTTCATAGCGGGCAACGGCCAGGGGGCCTGGGGCAACAGCAGGTGCACGCGGCGCGCTGCGTAATTGGGGTGGACCTGGCTTGCCTCCACCACTTCGTGCAGAAGCGACGCCACGTCCACCGGCAGACGCTCAATGGCTTGTTCCTCCAGTTCTGCTAGTTTGCGCAAGTGAGCCACTAGCCGGCTCAGCCGTTCTACCTGGGCCAGCATATCGCCCTGCACCTGTTCAAGGGAATCTCCTCCTGTTCTCCCCGACAGATAAGCCAGTTGAGCATAGATGGTGGCTAGGGGGTTCTTCAACTCGTGGTCCAGGCGGCGGATGAAGCGGAGCCTGGATAGAAAGTATTCGTGTTGAGCGCTCGCCAGAGACTGTTGAAGGAGATGGCACACAACATTACGTCCGACGACTACGAGCAGCAGGCTCAAGACAATCGCTGTGCCGCCAAGCAGAATCCACGTCCCCAGATCGGCGCGAACTTGTAGGCGGAACACCGGGTTGGACGCCGCTCCTTGTTGGAGCCCTATCGCCACACCGAGAATGGCGAGGAGGGAAAATCCGATTAATGCGATCCCAAAGAACCGGCGGCGGTTCATCGCGTATCTTCCAAGGGTTCCACAGAGGCCAGGAAACGATAACCTATGCCAATGATCGTTTCGATAAAAGAGGGGTGCTCTGGATCATCCTCGAGAGCCTGCCGTATCTCGGCAATCCGAACATCCACTGCCCGTGTGGCGACGGGGTAATCCCATCCCCACACTGCGTCCAGTAGCCGATCACGGGTAAGCACTTCGTCCGGGTGAAGCATCAAATACTCCAGCAAGGCCAAAGCCTTGGGCGTGAGTTCCAGGGGCTGTCCCCTCCGATACACTCGTCGGGTTCTACGATCCAGGGTGAGATCTCCGGAACGCAGCCGAGATGCTTTGATTAGAGGCGGCTGGTTAGCGGGTCCTCGCCTGCGGCGAAGCACTGCCCGAATGCGGGCCACTAATTCGTGGGAGTCAAAAGGCTTGCAAAGATAATCGTCAGCCCCTTCCTCCAAACTCGACACCTTGTCCACCAGAGTGTTCACGCGAGTCAACATAATCACAGGCGTCCAGTCTCCGGCGGCCCGCAGTTGACGACAGACTTGGCGACCATCCAAACCCGGCATAAGCAGGTCGAGGACAATCAAGTCAGGATGCTTTTCGAGGACATAACGTAACGCGGTTTCGCCGTCGTGAACAACAGTCACCGCGAACCCGGCGCGTTCCAGAATGGGGGCGAGATAGTCGGTGAGCGCTTTTTCGTCATCTGCCAACAGGATTCGACAAGCCTCCACAGATTCACTCCGCTTTCTTGCTTTTATGTTTCTGCATCATCAATCTTTATCTGCGATGGCAAAGGCCGCAACGGCACCGAGCTCAGCTATCCATCCTGGTTGTACCTGCTTCAGTGGTCTGGTGGACAAACCCGCCCCGCTCCGAATCCATTTGCCAGATTTCCGGGGAGTACAGAAGCACGAAGCGACGGGTGGGGTTATAGGATGAGATACCCCGGAAGATAGACATCCCCGGTGGGGAGACCAGGGGGGCGCTGTGGGTGTGGCCTCCGGTGGAGGGCTGGGCGTCGGGGTTCCAGTGGCGGTGGGTGTCGGCGGGGTGGTGGGCAAGCGCGGCGGGGTACAGGCGGGGAGGAGCCCAGCGATCGCAAGCAGGCTGCAGATCAACGCGACCAATTGCCACGGTTTCTCTCTCCGCATGCTTGCCCTCCTGATCCGTATAGAGGTCTCTATACTATGACGCAGGAATTCGTTTCTCGGTTCCGTCTATCGGAGGGGAGGGTGGGGAGGCATAGGTGTCAATTTGAGGAAGCGGAGGTGGCAACCCTTTCCGCTGGAGGGTGAACCCTCCGGTAGGGGCGACTTTGAAAGTCGTCCCTACATAAGCCTGCTGCGCAGGCTGAAGCGCCACTCCGCTACGCTCCGTGGCGCACTACCAATAGCCCCGGTGTAGGGGTGGTTTTGAACCCCCCTACAGCCGATGGTTTAGCGTCGGGCTTAAGGCATATGGAGTTGAGGGAGTGGGGCGGAGGGCCCGCGGCCCCCCGCCCCGAGACGGGGAATGGGATGGCAATGCTGCCCCCCGTAAATTTCTGCTAACTTCCTAACCCCAGCAGTCCTCGCAGGAAGCGCAGAATCGTATCCCAGAACCCGCTCTTCTCTTCCGGCGGCGCCGATTCCTGCCCTACGGGCTCCGGCGGCGCCTGGACTTCCACCGTCAGGGTGTGCGTCACTACCCGGGGGCGGTTTAAGTCGTCCAGATAATTCACGTAGACGACCACCTCAACGGTCCCCGGCTCCTGGGCTACTGCGGTCGCCTCCAGCGAGGCCGACGTTCCCCCATCCAGCGGCCCCACGTAGAGGGAACCGTTCTGAATCTCCAGTTTTTCGCTCTTCACCTCCAGCGTGGAGACGTTGATGGTGGACTTTCCCAGATTGATCACCTCCACCGGAAGCGGAAACGGCATACCCACCATCATCCCTTCCACCGGCCGGTAGAAACCGATCTGGAGGATGGGGCGCCGCTGGACGATCAGACTGATGCGCTGCAAGTCGGTGCGGCTGGTGCCGCGTGCGTCCTCGTAGGCCAGAAGGACCGGAATCCCATACGCCTTGGCGTCTGCCGAACCGTCAATTACCAGCGGGATATTCAGGACGATGCGCTCCCCGGCCCGGATTCGGGAGACGAAGAGGACGTTGCTCGCCTCCCGCGGGGCGAAGGGGCCCAGTTCCTTACCCCCCTCACCGCCCAGGGTGAGGAGCAGGCGGTGGGCATCCCTTCCTCCGACGTTCTGCACTTCCAGCGTCAGGGTGAAGAGGTCGCCGGGGGCCACCGGGTCCGGGTCGGTGCGGGCCGCCGCGACCAGCAACTGCGGGCGGTCGGCCAGCGACGCGCTGACTTCCAGCCCTATGCTCTGCCGGTCGCTGTAGGAACCGCCGCCGGGGTCGCCGTAGGAGAGGGCCAGTTCCAGCCCCACGCGCCCGCCCTGGCTGATTTTCCCCACCATCAGGGGAAGGGTTACCGTCACCCATCGGCCGGGGGCAATGCTTTCCACCGGGGTTACGTTGCTCCCCTCCGCCGGGACGACCATTTCGGTGGACGCCGGCCCCACGACGACGCGCGTGGCGGTTCGCTCCCCGCGGTTGGCGATGCGCAGCGTCAGCGTGAAGCGATCTCCGGGGCCCAGGACGCGCGGGTCGCTCTGCGCCGACTCCACCACCAGTTGCGGCCGTCCGGTTCCCGCTCCGCCCCCGATCACCTCCACCGCGATCGTCTGGGGATAGTCGTAGTGGTTGCCCTCAAAGTCGTTGGCGCTCATATTGACCTGGAGGTTGTAACTGCCGGAGGCCATATTGGCTGGCGCGCGCATTGTCTGGGTGACCACCGCGGTGGCGTTGATGTGCAGGAGGCCCAGGAGATGGCCCGCAGTGCCCACGGGCAGGAAGGACCCGCCGGGGAAGGTGACCAGCGTGTTCTCGGCCCCCCGGCTACCGTTGTTGTAGATTTCCAGCACGACGATGAACTCCCTCCCCGCCACCACGCGCGCCGGCTGCACGGAGAAGTTGCGGATGGTAAGGATGGGACGGCCCGGGGGAGGGGGCTGCGGGGCGGGCGTCGGCGGGGGAGGCGTCGTCGGCGCGACGACCGTCACCGCGGAGGGGAGGGTAGCGGAGATGCCCTCCGCACTCACCTCCAGGTCGTAGGTCCCTGCCGGGATTCCCGGAGGGACGACGGCCCGCAGCGCGCCGGAATTAATGAACATCGTATCCAGCAGTCCGTATCTCACCAGGCGGGCGACCGTTGCGGTGGTGAATCCGGAACCGTAGATGCTCAGCGTGCCACCGGAGGTGCTGAGAAGCGTTCGCGGCTCCACCCCGGTGATGGCCATCTGAGGGAGCGGTCGGGCGAAAGCAACGGTCCCTACCAGAAGCAGGGCGATCAGGGCCAGTACCAGCGGAGTCAGGATCAGGAAGACTTTGCGCATTGTACCCCCTATTCGTCTCCGACGATCTGTCCGTCCAGCAGGCGGATTCTTCTTCGGGTGTAAGCGATCATCGCCGGGTCGTGGGAGACGATGATGATGGTTCGTCCTTCAGCGTTGAGTTCCTGTAAAAGGCTCATGACCTCGGCACCGGTGCGGCTATCCAGGTTGCCGGTCGGCTCATCGGCCAGGATCATTGCCGGGTCGTTTGCCAGGGCGCGGGCGATGGCGACCCGTTGCTGTTCCCCGCCGGAGAGTTCGGTGGGGCGGTGGTTGCGCCGGTCGGCCAGCCCGACCCGTTCTAGGAGGTGAAGCGCCCGCTCCCGCCGTTGGGCCGGAGGGATGCGGGCGAAGAACATCGGGAACTCCACGTTCTGGAGCGCCGTCATCGTCGGGATCAGGAAGAAAGACTGGAAGACAAACCCCACTTCCTTGCGGCGGTACGCGGCCAGGTCGTTCTCGTCCATCGCCGACAGGTCCCGACCGTCCACCCAGATATGCCCCTCTGTGGCGCGGTCCAGACCTCCCAGCAGATGGAGCAGGGTGGACTTTCCCGAACCCGAGGGGCCGGTGACACCCAGGAATTCCCCCTTTTCCACTGTCAAGTTGACTCCGTCCAGCGCGTGGACCACCTCATGGCCCATCAGAAAGTACCGCCGAAGGTTTTCCGCACGGATGAAGGGCTCGCGGTGATTCATGGAGACCATCTACATCCCAAAGGAACGGCTGACCAGGAGGCCGACCAGGGCGGGGAGCAGGCCAAGGAGCGTCAGTACGACCCAGATGCCCAGGACGATGGCGGTCGCCTTTCGGCCGGAAATCCGGCTGACCACGACTGTCCCGATGACCAGCAGGGCCAGGTTCCAGAACAGGAAGAGGTCTATGTGGGAGAGGAGAGAAGAGGCGGCAATCTGGCCGGTGCTGGGTCGTACAAACATGGCCTCGCTTGGGGAGCGGGGCTGCGCTACAAATCCGGAGAGGCCCGGGTTGGCGATCAACTGGCCGGAGAGTAGGATGTAGAGGGTCTGGAGCAGACCGCGCAGGGCGTAGGGGATCCAGGCCCAGATGACCATACGGAAGAGATTGCCGAAGCGCGCGTGCCCGCCGACGACCATACCGCTGAGGTACAGGAGTCCTGCCCAGGCCAGCCAGCCAATGATCAGCCCCGCGATCCGGCCGATGGCCGGAAATACCGTAATGACGAGCGGCGAGGATGCATATTGCATAGCCTGCTCCATCTGTTGCTGTTGCTCTGGGGTGAGTTCTGGAGCAGGCTCTACGCTCACACTGACGCCCGGCTCCTCTGGCCGGACCACGCCGGCCTGGAATCCCACCACGGACCGTACCGCTTCTCGCGCCTGTCGGGTGGCGATCGGCGCACCGACGATGATAGGGAGGACGACCAGCAACGCGGTCAGCAGGGCGGGCAGCCACCATAGATGTCGTCCTTCTTCGTTCAGGTGGCGGAACGTCGCCCGGGGCCGGATGATGATGCCCCACAGCAACTGGAACAACTTCGGTCGTTGTGCTTGAAAGGCAACCTCGTTGGTCATTGATCCTCCTCCCTGGGAACACCTTACCCGCGGTTCGCTCATTTAAAGCAGTTCTGAGGAATGGGAAACTCCTCCTCGGTATACTTATGTTTATTTACAAACTAATGAATCTGTATCTGTTAGTTTTGCCCCACCCCCCGGCCCCCTCCCCGTTGAGGGCGGACGGATCGTCCGCCCCTACGCCGCACGGGGAGGGGGGAGAAGAATTGGGGGTTTTCAGGCGGCGGCGAAGCCGCCGCCTGAAAACCCCTCTTCCTTTTTCTCTACCCCTCAGAGCAAGGAAGAAGAGGGATGACGAAGGGACATTCACGGTTCCAATGTTTGTAACCGGTCAAAAATTGAGCGAACCGTGGGACCTTACGCTTTACGTTTTACTTTTTACGACTACTCATACCTCAGCGCCGTGATAGGATTCAACGACGCCGCGCGGGTCGCCGGGTAGAGGCCGGAGAGCACTCCGACGCCTGTGGCAAAGAGGATGGCAAAGATCGGAAGCCAGAACGGAGTATACACCAGGGAAAGAACAGAGTCGGAGGAGACCGCGGCTCCCTGCCGCGCGGCCTGCGCCATCAGATAAGTCCGGGCGACCAGGTTCACCCCCCAGCCCAGAGCGATGCCCAGGAGTGCTCCGCCGATCCCGCCCAGCATGCCGATCCCGCCCGCCTCGGACAGGAAAACCGACATCACATCCCGGTTGGTCGCGCCGATGGCCTTCATCAGGCCGATCTCCCGGGTGCGCTCGTAGACGGACATCAACATCGTGTTGGCGATGCCGAAGGCGGCCACCAGCAGGGCAATGGCCCCGATGCCGCCAAAGATTCCCTGGATGATCAGAAAGAACTGGTTGAGCGACTCCACCGCGCTGCGGGCCGAGTAGGCGAAAAATCCCCGCTGGGTGACCTCCCGTTCCACCGCCAAAGTCCGATCGGGGCTCTCCACCTTGATCAGCGCGCGATAGTATCCGTCGCGAGCGGGATTTATGGGACGTCCGCTATACCATCGGTTCAGTTCCACGACGTCCTGGAGGCTCATATAGACGGTGTAGTCGTCTTCCCCGCCGGTCTTTTTCAGGACCCCGGCGACCCGAAGGCGCATCGTCCGTTCCACGGGTTTGCCCTCGTCGTCGGTGCGCGTGAGGGTCAGTTGGAGTGTCTGCCCCAAAAGGTCTATGGGCTCCCGGACCGGAATTCCCTGGATGGGATCAAAGAAACTCTCCCCGACCCGTGCTCCGACGATGATCTGACCGCCTCCTAGCCGAGCGGTTCCCGCGGCGATCTGGAAGCCCAGGCGTTCTAACTGGCCTGGATCAATCCCCAGAATCTGGGAGCCACCGAAGAGGCGCTTATATCGGAGCCCGCCTCCTCCGATTAGAAGTTCTTTCGGGGTGACGGCTACGACGCCGGGGAGGCTTCGGAACTCGTCCAGCATACGGTCATTCAGCACACTTTCACGGTTTGCTGTAGCGGAAACGCCGAAGGGGAATGGCGCCTGCATAGGGTAGACGTTAATATCGGTCAGCGAGCCGATGGAGGAGAGGTCCCGGACGGCGCTCTGGCGCAGTCCTGCCGCAAGGGAGACGAGCACCACGACAGCCGCCGTCCCGATGACCACGCCGATGGCGGTCATAATCACGCGGCCCTTCATCCGCCCCAGATTGCTCACAACCAGTCGCACCAGGTCCCGACTGTTCATGCCCCGCCTTTCTGGAGAAGACTTACTCGGTTGAAGTGTCCATGGAATATACGCAGATTCCGAAGGATTGTCGCGAGGATTATACTGCGAACAGGGATTTTGGCAAATGGCCGATCATTGGGTTGCCGATGGACGCCTGCAGCATGGGCCTGTACGGCGAATCCCTTTGAGGAGCAAAGCGTTCAAGAGGTTGACGTTATTTGGGGCGAAAAAGTTCCTGTGTCCGAATCCCTCCATTTTGCCCTTTCCCTGTGTTATGGTAAACTATGTGCCAACCCTGCAGGGGCGAGTCCTTGACCCGCCCCTGTCTTGTTATCTGCATCGGGAGGGGGGAATGGGAACAAATTTAACCCGCAAGATAATCGCAGAGCATCTGGTGAGCGGCACTCTGGTACCCGGTGAGATGATTGCCATCCGCATTGACCAGACCCTGACCCAGGATGCCACCGGCACTATGGCCTGGTTGCAGTTTGAGGCGCTGGGACTCTCGCGCGTGCAGACCGAACTGTCGGTCAGTTACGTGGACCACAACATGCTCCAGACCGACTTTCGCAACGCCGATGACCACCGTTTCCTGCAGACCATCGCTGCCCGCTACGGAGCGTACTTCTCCCGCCCGGGTAACGGCATCTGCCATCAGGTCCATCTGGAGCGGTTCGCGGTGCCGGGCAAAACCCTGCTGGGGTCCGATAGCCACACCCCGACGGCCGGAGGGGTAGGGATGCTGGCGATCGGGGCCGGAGGGCTGGATGTGGCGGTGGCAATGGCCGGCGGTCCCTTCTATCTGACAATGCCCCGCGTCGTCGGTGTCTGGCTGACCGGACATCTCCGACCATGGGTCTCTGCCAAGGATGTCATCCTGGAACTGCTGCGCCGCCTGACCGTTCAGGGCGGCGTGGGGAAAATTCTGGAATACACCGGCCCTGGCGTGGCCGCCTTATCGGTTCCTGAGCGCGCCACCCTCTGCAATATGGGTGCTGAACTGGGCGCTACCACGTCCCTTTTCCCCAGCGATGAACGGACCCGCGCTTATCTGGAAGCCCAGGGGCGGGCGGACGCTTTCCGTCCCCTGGCTCCCGATCCCGACGCTACCTACGACGAGTGGATAGAACTGGACCTCTCAGCGATAGAGCCGCTCATCGCGCTGCCTTCCAGCCCGGACAATGGGGTGCCGGTTC
>CAKZOY010000474.1 GCA_937138275.1 uncultured Chloroflexota bacterium | reverse complement strand
TCCCCCAGTCCCCATTCTTTGCGGGGTGAGTCGCTGTGGCGGAGAGGGTGGGGCGGTTGAGGTGGAGATACCTCTGGTGAGGAGAAGACGAATGACGGCCGGAGAAAGGCGGCGAAACCGCTTCGCGGACCCTATCCCTCTTCGGTCCGGGTCACCCGCACGGGTGTGCCATCGCGCACCGAGCGGAAGAGGGTGGCATCTCCCAGCACGCGCCCCACTACCGTCACCGGGCTGTATGCTCGTGGGTTCTGGTCGGTACTGGTGGGCGTGGGGCCGAAAAAGACGCACAGTGCGGGGCCCAGCGGCCAGTAGCCCAATTCTCCCACCCGTACATCCACCCGGGCGTCCTCCTCTGCTGCAACGGTCACCGGCACATCAAAATAGATTTCGTCGCCCCAGGTGTGGATCGTTGCTTCAATCGGGAGCGCTTCCCAGATGAGGCGGGCCGTCGGAGTGTCGTTTAACTCGGCGGGCAGAGTGACATCGCCAGCAGAAATCCGGATGCGCGTCATCTCAACCTCCCCGTAAAAAATCAGCGTCCCGCTGTAATGGGGGACGCTGCTCTTTCCGATGACCCGCGCAGGACTCGAACCTGCAGCCAAGGGATTAAGAGTCCCCTGCTCTTCCTGTTGAGCTAGCGGGCCGTTTCCTCCAGCACTTAATATTTTACCACCACTCTGGGCCTTTGGCAAGTTCGCACCGCCTGATCCCAGGCGCGCTGCCCTCCCGAAATGATTCGCTGTGCAAGCCCCCTGCTCCGAGAGATGTGCAGTTGCGCTCTGCCGAAAATGGGGGATAATAGGCGACAAGTTCTGGCGGCAGAATCGTGCCATAAGGAGAGGGCGGATATGGAAGTGGAACTGATCGCCATCACCCGTTATCTGAAGGGCGATGGCAGCCCAGAGGCGTTGCTGGAGCACGCCGGACGGGTCTGCTATCGCAGCGAGAGCCGGGGCGACCCCGCCGCCTTCCTGCGGGCCCGCATCCGGGAAGGGCACGAAAGCCTCATTGAGCACGCCTCCGCCACCTTTGAAATCCGCGGCATCTCCCGCGCCTGCAGCCACCAACTGGTCCGCCACCGCATCGCCTCGTATTCCCAGGAAAGCCAGCGCTACGTCTCTATGGACGACCCCGAATGGGTCCTGCCCCCATCCATTCTCCAGGACGAGACGGCGCGGGCGATCTGGGAGCACTTCGCCGAACAGGTCAGAGAGACCTACCGCGCCCTTCGGGAGCGGGGCATCCGAAAAGAGGATGCGCGCTTCGTGTTGCCCAACGCCACTGCCACCCGCATCGTCGTCACCATGAACTTCCGGGAACTGCGCCACGTCTTCCGCCTGCGCATCTCTCCGGAGGCGCAATGGGAAATCCGGGAGGTCGCCGTTCGCATGCTGGAGGCCGTCTATCCCCATGCCCCCGCCGTCTTCGGCGACCTGCGGGACGACCTGCGCGCCCGATACCCCGAATTCTTTGAAAACGTAAAGACGTAAAAAGTAAAACGTAATTTGCAATCTGCAATCTGCAATTTGCAATCTGCAATCCGCAATCTGCAATTTTGAATTTGCAATTCGCAATCCCCATCCGGAGGTCCGACTATGTCCGATTCACCCCCTCTGGCGGTGGAAATGCGCGGCATCGTCAAACGGTTCCCCGGTGTCCTGGCCAATGACCACGTGGATTTACAGGTGCAGGCCGGGGAAATCCACGCCCTCCTGGGCGAGAACGGTGCCGGCAAAACTACCCTTATGAACATCCTCTACGGCATCTATCAGCCCGACGAAGGGGAAATCTACGTCAAAGGCCAGCGGGCCTATATCCGCTCCCCGCGCGACGCGATCCGCCTGGGGATCGGGATGGTCCACCAGCAGTTCCGGCTGGTCCCCTCGCACACCGTGGCGGAGAACGTCGTCCTGGGGCTGCCCGGCAACTTTTTCTACCCCGACCGGGCGGCGCGCCAGCGACTGCAGGAGTTCGCCCAGCGCTACGGCCTGCACGTGGACCCGGACGCCCGCATCTGGCAACTCTCCGCCGGGGAGCAGCAGCGGGTGGAAATCATCAAGGCCCTCTACCGGGGCGCCGACATCCTTATTCTGGACGAGCCTACCTCTATGCTCACTCCCCGCGAGATAGACGAACTGATGTCCACCGTCCGGCGGATGGCCGACGAGGGACACACCGTCATTTTCATCACCCACAAACTGGACGAAGTCTTCGCCGTCAGCGACCGGGTGACCGTGCTCCGGCAGGGCAAAGTGGTCGCCACCCTGGATACCGCCCGGACCGATAAGCGGGAACTGGCCCGGCTGATGGTGGGGCGGGAAGTGCTCTTTCGCCTGGAGAAGCATCCGGTGCCGCTCGGGCCGACGGTGCTGGAGGGGAAAGACCTGCAGGTCCAGAACGACCGGGGGCTTCCGGCCGTCCGCGGCGTCTCCTTCCACATCGCAGCGGGAGAGATTCTGGGGATCGCCGGAGTGGCGGGGAACGGTCAGCGGGAACTGGCGGAGGCACTGGCCGGCCTGCGCCGGATAGATGGAGGTCGGGTGCTTCTGATGGGCGAGGACGTCACCAACAAGCCGCCCCGCGTCCTGGTCCGCCGCGGCGTCTGCTACGTGCCCGGCGAGCGGCTGGTGGGCACCGTCCCCAACCTCAGCATCGCTGAGAACCTCGTCCTGAAATCCTATGACCAGTCCCCCTTCTGTCAGGGCATCTTTCTGGACCAGCAGGCCATCGCCGGCCATGCCGACCGTCTGATTGAACAGTACGGGGTGGCGACGCCCAGCCGCGAGACCCCCCTGAAGTTGCTCTCCGGCGGCAACATCCAGCGCACCATCCTGGCCCGCGAGACGTCGTGCGCGCCGCGGCTGCTCATCGCCGCCTACCCTACCAGCGGGCTGGATGTCGGCGCGACCGAGTACATCCGCCAGGTGCTGCTGACCCAGCGGGAACAGGGCACCGCGGTCCTTCTGGTCTCGGAGGACCTGGAGGAGATTCTCCAGGTGAGCGACCGCATCGCCGTGATGTTCAACGGGGAGATTATGGGCATCCTGCCCGCCGACCGGGCCGATCTGGAGACGATCGGCATGATGATGGCCGGAGTTCACCGTAGTTAACCGGAGGAGAAATGAAAGGCCTACCGCGCATCCGTCTGGAAAAACGCCTGGATACGCCGCGCTGGCTGAACATCGCTGCTCCCGTCCTTTCGGTGGTGGCGGCCCTGGCGGTGATCGCCGTCCTCTTCCTGGTGGTGGGCGTGAACCCCCTGGTAGCCTACGGGCGCATCTTTACCGGCGCCTTCGGCAGCCTCTACGGGCTTTCGGAGACGGTCACCAAAGCGATCCCGCTGATGCTGGCGGGGGTGGGGCTGGCGGTGGCCTTCCGCGCCCGCGTCTACAACATCGGCGCGGAGGGGCAACTGCTGGTCGGCGCCATCTGCGCCACGGCCGTCGCCCTCTTCGCCCCCGGCGTCCCCGACCCGCTCCGTCTCCCGACGATGTTCGTCGCCGGGGCGCTGGGCGGCGCCCTCTGGGGACTGGTGCCCGCCCTTCTGAAGGCCCGCCTGCGGATAGACGAGGTGCTCACCAGTTTGATGATGGTCTACATCGCCAGCGAACTGGTCAACCACCTGGTCTACGGCCCCTGGAAGGGCCCCACCGAGTGGGGGTTCCCGTACACCGATAAGTTTCCCCTTTCCGCCCAACTGCCCCGCCTGGGGGTCACGCGCATCCATTACCCCACTCTGCTTCTGGGGCTGCTGGCGGCGGTGCTGGCAAACGTCTTCATCCGCCGCACCCGCTGGGGATTTGAGATTCGGGTGACGGGGGAGAACCCGGAAGCCGCGCGCTACGCCGGGATGAATTACCTCCGAACGGCGGTCCTGGTGATGGCGATCAGCGGCGCGCTGGCCGGGTTGGCGGGGGTGGGCGAGGTCGCGGGCATCCACTACCGGCTCCGCTACCCCCAGGGCATCTCCCCAGGGTACGGTTTCACCGCCATCATCGTCGCCTGGCTGGCCCGTCTGAGCCCGCTGGGGGTCATCCTGACCTCGTTTCTCATCGGTGGACTGCTGGTGGGTGGGGACGCCATCCAGATCGCCCTGGGGCTCCCTTCGGCGACCGTCTACGTCTTCAACGGCGTGATCCTTCTCTTCGTGCTTGCCGGTGACCTGTTCACCCGCTACTGGGTGCGTCTGGAATTCCCCGGCCGGGCGGTGCCTGTTCCCGGTGTCCGGCCGGAGACGGAGGAGGCGGTATGAGCATCTGGGCGTACATTTTCTCGGTACTGCAGGCGACCATTCCAGCGGGCACTCCCCTGCTCTACGGCACGCTGGGGGAGGTGACCGCGGAGCGGTCGGGGGTGGTGAATCTGGGCGTGGAGGGGATGATGATTATGGGCGCGGTGACCGCCTTTGGCGTCGCCCAGGCGACGGGCGACCCCTGGCTGGCGATCGCCGCCGCCGCTCTGGTCGGGGGACTGCTCTCGCTGGTCCATGCCTTCGCCAGCATCACCCTGCGGGTCAACCAGGTCGTTTCGGGCCTGGCGCTGACGATGCTGGGGCTGGGCGTCAGCGGGATGATGGGTAAGCGCTTCATCGGCATGCCCCCGCGCGTCCAGTTGAAGCCCGTTCCCATCCCCGGCCTGAGCGAAATTCCCATCCTGGGCCCGCTCCTCTTCCAGCAGGATGTTCTGGTCTACATTTCCCTGCTGATGGTGCCCATCCTGTGGTTTATGTTCTACCGGACCCGCTGGGGGCTTATCCTGCGGTCGGTGGGGGAAAGCCCCGCCACGGCCGACGCGATGGGGATCAACATCTTCCGCGTCCGCTATCTGGCGGTGTTCTTCGGCGGGCTGATGGCGGGCATTGGGGGAGCGTATCTCTCCATTGTGTATGCTCCGGCCTGGATTGAGGGGATGACGGCCGGTATTGGCTGGATCGTCATCGCCCTGACGATTTTCGCGACGTGGGACCCGGCGCGGGCGCTGCTGGGGGCCTATCTTTTCGGGAGTGTGCGGGTACTCCAGTTCCGGCTGCAGGCGCTGGGCATCTCGCCGCCGTTGCTGAACACGTTGCCTTTCATCCTCACTATTCTGGTGCTGATGATCAGCGCTGGGGAGGCCATGCGCAAGCGGCTGGGGGCACCGGCCGCCCTGATGCAGCCGTACACGCGGGAGGAGCGGTAGAAACCGCCCCATGAGCCTGCGGTTCGCTTAATTTCAGGCCAGTTACGAAAATCTGGAGAAGCGACTCTGGCAAGAAAGAGTTCTGGAATCCGAATAGCCTTTCCGGTTTCCGGATTGCAGGATTCCGAATTGGGAAAATGCCTTTTTTCCTCCCCCTTTTTCTTGCCTGGAGGGGCAGAAAGAAAAGGGGGAGAGGGGGTTTGCGGGCGGCGGC
>CAKZOY010000473.1 GCA_937138275.1 uncultured Chloroflexota bacterium | reverse complement strand
ATCTTTCAGGACGATGCCCAGTTCCTGGGCGCCGCGTCGGAGTTTTTCCATAGGAAGATTGGCAACGGATTACGCGAATTCAGGACTTGCGCAGTTAGGCTCTTTTTCAGCCCCCAGCGGGAGCGAGCGGCCAATTGGGTTTGATCCCCCATTCAAAAATAGCGCAACTTCTTACGGGATATTCTGGCCCCTCCCCCCTTGCGGCTTCGCCGCACGGGGAAGGGGAATTCTGGGGGTTTCGGGGCAGGCGGCTTTCGGCCGCCCGCCCCGAAACCCCTCTTTCCTCCCTTCTCCCCCGCTGCGGCGGGGGAGAGGGGGGGAAAGGAAAATGAGAGAGCGCTAAAGACCCAGAGCTTTGCGAATCCACTATTCGGGAATCAAGCCCCGAATCTTTTCGTGCAGGGTGTCCCCTTATAACATCAGGGTTATCTCAACTGCGTAACTCCTAAATTATAAAAATTTTGCCGCGGATTACATAGATTTTTAGAATATGGGAGCGCGGTGCTCACGGCTCCCAAGACACCTGGAGGCGGGTGAATCCTACCGAAAGGCGTCGGGGGTCGGGGTTGGATGCGCCCTCTATCTCGGCTGGAGAGTAGGCATAAGCGAACCGGAACATTAATTCATTATACCCCTGCCGCACCCATTGGAAAGGCAACATCTGCCGGAAGGACAACATCTCGCATCCGTTGAAAGAGACCCGCGTCCAGAAGGTTTCGTTCACCCATATTTCCATTTCCTGCTGCTTTTGCGGGACACAGAGAGGAAAAGCGTTCAACTCCAGCCATACTTTCCTGTCGCCCATTGCGCCAAAGCCTACCCGCGCTTCCTCTCCCATCGCCCAGATTCCCCAATCCTCCTCGGGAAGGGACCAGCCCTGAACCAGAGACACGTTTGGCAAAGCGGATTCACCCTCATTATACCTGAATACACAGATTTCGCCGGGCCACGGGGACTCCTGCTCAGGTGGGGGGAAGCACTGCACCAGCGACAGGCGAGAGGATTGGACCGCTTGCCGGAAAAAGGTGTCGGCCAGGGCGCCGTTCCGGTGAATAAACAGGTACTCCAGACCCAGCATGCGGAGTTGCTGGATCGCAGTCTCAAACCGCGCCGGGCCGCTCAGTAGATGGTCGCATATTGACCGGATGTGCGGAGGAAACCAATAAGCGGAAGCGTGGATGAGGGGATGACGATGAAAAAGGGATGCCCATAGTTCCTTGCCGCTCCATGCCACGCCATCCCGGTCCAAAGAGAACACCGCTCCTCTTGCAGGCTGCTGAGATAGCCACTCCAGCGCCGGGGGCAAGGTATCCAGAGACTTCCAGTGAACAGGGATAAATATGAAATCCAGCGCCCAGAGAAGTCCTAACACGAGTCGAAGCCCCTTTCGGGAGATGTGCGAGAGCCAGTCCGCCGCCGCCAGAAAAATCCAGGGCGCGGCGAGGAAAAGATAGCGGACCATCGCCCGGCTGCTCTCGGTAAAAGGGATGAGCAAAACCCAAAGGAAGCCAGGCAGAGGGATCACGCTCTGCAGATCGGCAGGCGGATCGGTCGTCGGAAAGAGCGCCGGTTTCAGGATGTGCCCCACCTTCCAGAGAAGCGCGTTTACGGACTCAACCCCCGGAATGCGGACTAATTGGGTGCGCCACTTCAGATATATGCCCAGGGAGAGGACCAGCCCGATGGTCGTCGGCCACAGGAATTTGGCAAGGGGAGAACGCTCCTTCCGTGCGCGGACCAACCCCAGTAATCCCAGGACGAAGGGTATGGGCCCCAGCATTGCCAGATTGCCCTCGTATCCGGAGTTTCGCAGGTAAGCCCACACCCACTGCCCCCACCATCGGTGGTAGACGGAAGGCAACGGCCAGAGGTCCGGACTGGCGGCATAGATGTACAGGTGATGGATCGGGAACGGGGATTCGGCTCCCGCCAGCGTCCGGTAAAAAATGAGCCCCCAGGGCAGGCCAATGAGCGCGGCGCCGATCCCGACGAAAAGGGCGAACTTTTTCTTCAGGTGTCTTCCCATCAGGAGAGCCAGCAGCAATAGTCCGATCCAGAAAAAGTAGACCGAAAAAAGGACCGAGGTTCCCCAGAGAAGCCCGACAACCAGCCCCTGGCGTTTGTCCGGATGAAGGGAATCCACGGCTTTCAGCAATTGTACCCACATCCAGGTCCATGCCACCAGACCAAGCAATATGTTTAGATGATCAACTACCTGGTAAAATTGCAGCGCGTAGAAGGTGATGCTCAATCCTCCCAGTGTGGCAAAGGGCCAGGAAAGTCCAAACGACCGCCGGGCGGCAGAGAGGGCGCCGGCGAAAATGGCGGCTACGGCGATCAACGTCAGGATATTGAGGGCCGCAGCGCGATCGGGGAGGAGGCAGAAGGGAGTGGATAGCAGGTTCACCGCCATCCATTGAGGGTAGAGCTTCATATCCAGGCCAAAGGGATAGAGGACCTCGGGGGCGTTCAGGAACCACTCCCCCTTCGCCAGGGCCGCGCAGTGGCGCTCCACGCTCCAGAGAATTTCCAGGGGATCGCCGTAAGTGGGAACTCCCCGGGCGATCCCCCTCAGCGGAAAAACCCACAGCGTTACGGCCAGAAATGCAATCCAAGGGCCAATGGCTCTAAGAGCCTGTCGGTTGCGCATGGGCCAGTATCTGCAAATTGTGTTTTGAATACTCTCCATTGAAGGCATCCTGCAGGCATTGTTTTTGCCTCTCTCACCTCCCCTTCCCTTCCCCCCTACCCGTTGGGCTGCGCCCACGGGGAGGGGGGAGAAAAATGGGGTTTTGCGGAGCGGCAGCGAAGCCGCCGCCCCGCAAAACTCCTCTCTATCCCCCCTCTCCCCCGCCCGTCAGGGCAAGGGGGAGAGGGGGGCAAGGGGGGCGAGGGGGCTGAGTTATGTAAGGGCAACTTTCAAAGGCGCCCCTACCGGAAGGTTCACCTTCCGGCGGAGGGCTGAATAGTCCTTCAGCAATTGAAATCGCCCCTCAAGGGCTTGCAGCCGGGCGTCCACCGGCGTGGACGCCGCCCCGGCGACCGCGCAGGCGGTCGCCCGGCACGAAGTGCCCTCCAGGGGCGGTTTCAACCTGGCTGAACAGTTATAAAGAATGATTCCCTACGGCCCGGGCGTCGGGGTGGGAAGGGCCTCCGCAGGGAGCGGTGTGATGGGCAGGCCGAAGTACGCCTCCACCACTTGCCGGGCCATCGGCGCCGCCACCGTAGACCCTTCTCCGGCGTTCTCCACCACCACCGCAAAGGCAATCTGGGGGTTATCCGCCGGAGCGTAGCCGACAAACCAGGAGTGGGGCTGGGCGTTGATCCCCGGCGTCTCCGCCGTGCCGGTTTTACCTGCCACCGGGATGCTCATTCCGAGAAACCGATGAGTGGCCGTGCCGATAGGAGCAGTTGTCACCCCGAACAGCGCCTCCCGGATGACCGCCAGATTCTCCGGAGAGACCGGCAACGTCCCCACGACCTGAGGCCCGAATACCACCTCCGGTTCGTTGACCCCGGCCGCGATGCGGGCCACCACGTAGGGGCGGTAAAGGGTTCCGCCGTTAGCCACCGCCGCCATCATCCGCGCTATCTGCAGCGGCGTCACCAGCAAATCCCCCTGACCAATGGCGAGGTTGACCGCATCCCCCGGCGTCCAGGGTATCCCGTAGGTTGCCTGTTTCCAGGTCGGGTCGGGGATGAGACCGGAGACTTCGGGGACTCCTATCAGGCCCGTGGGCAATCCCAGGCCGAAGGCGCGCCCAAAGGCGGGAAGCAGGTCGGAGTCTATCCGGTCCAGCATCTGCCCGACGGTGTAGAAGGTGGTGTTGCAGGAAGCGGTCAGGGCGTCCTTCAGGGTGATGTTCCCGTGGGCTTTCCAGCACGCCTTCCGGTACGCCGCGCCCAGTCCCTCCCAGAAGCCGGGACAGAAAAACGGGCTGGTGGCAGAAAGCCCCGCCCGCTCCAACCCGGCCGCCATTGTCACAATCTTGAAGACCGAACCGGTAGGGTACGTCCCCTGGGTGGCGCGGTTGAAGAGGGGGCGATCCGGATGGGAGAGGACGGCAGCCCGTTCCGGCGCACTCCCCGGGCCGATGAAGATGTTCTGGTTGAACGTCGGACCGCTGGCCATTGCCAGCACCGCCCCGGTATGGACGTCCAGAACGACAATGGCCCCGCGCCGGTCTCCCAGAAGGGACTCCACCCTCTGCTGAAACTCCCGGTTCAGCGTCGTGTAGATGGCGCGGCTGGGGGCGGCATCCTGACGGGCCAGGACGGCGATGGTCTGGCCGTTGGGAGCCATCAGATAGAGGGTACCGCCATGGCGTCCAGCCAGATAAGGCTCTCCCCATTTCTCCAGCCCGGCCACGCCCACCCATTCGTCTCCGCGATAGCCCATCCGGCGATACGTCTCCGCTTCCTCCGCCGAGATCAGCCCTACCCAGCCGACGATGTGGAGGGCGATGCCGTCGCCCCAGTAGACCCGCCCCGGCTTCTCCCGCGCCTCAATCCCCGGAGTGTTCAGCAGCAGGTCGGCGTTATCCACCGCGACCTGAGCGGGGATGTCGGCAACGGGGCTCCACCACGAGGTGGGACGGCCCGTGTAGCGGGCGCGCACCTGCTCCGGGGCCAGTCCCGTCAGGTGGGAGAGGACGGAAAGGACCCCCCCTTCGTCTTTGATCCGCTCAGGCACCACCCCGACGGTGACGATCTTTCCCTCCGCGGCCAGAGCCAGGCCGTCGCGGTCGTAGATGTTGGCTCGGGCGGGAATTTTGTGGTCCATATAGAAGTAATTGGCCTCCCCCAGGCCGGGCCAGATGAGGTCGCCGGAACCCTCCACCCACCAGTGCCCGCCCTGCGCCACCAGGGAGATCACCGTGTCGGTCACCAGCGTACCGACCAGGGCGGTCTCCCAGGAGAGATGGGCCGCGGCCTGCGCCCGAAGGCCATCCTGGAGTACCGCCTGAAGGGTGGCGGTGGCGGTGAGGACAGTGGCGGTCTGGACGCTGCTCCGATACCGCGCGGCGAATGTTTCCGGCGAAAGCGCAGCCTGAACGGCAGGAGACAGGAGCGCGTACATCCGGTCCGTATCTCCCTGCTCCCAGGCGGTCAGGAACGCGGCGGCGACCGTTTCGGGCGTCTCGGGAATGGGGGTTGGGGTGAGGGTGGCAGCAGGAGACGGCGTCGGGTCGGGGGATGCCGGGCCCGGATTCCCGCATGCGGCCAGCAGGAGCACAAAGACCAGCCAGAGCCATCGGATTCGGTTCATCATCGGTGATTATAGCAGGATTGGGATTGGGGGCAAGGGGGCGGGGAGCGGAGGAGCAGGGGAGCGGAGGAGCGGAGGAGCAGAGGAGTGGAGGAGAGTTGCCGTTCGGGGGGATAATGGT
>CAKZOY010000472.1 GCA_937138275.1 uncultured Chloroflexota bacterium | reverse complement strand
AGGGGGGCCGCTGCCAGAACCGCCAGCCATTCCAGGGCCAGGAGGCGGCGCAATAGGCCCGCCGCCGAAGCAAGGATTTTCATACCGCCCCCTCCCGGCGGGATGTCTCTGGGGACCGGTTGCCCGGGCCCCGCAGGCCGCGCACCAGCGCCCGCGCCCCCAGGAGCAGCCAGCGGGGCTGAGAGAGGAGGATCGGCCCCAACCCCCGCGCCAGATCGTCCCGATGGTAGCGGCCGAGGACGGAGCAAGCACGTCGGTTGAGGAGACCCAGGAGGGCATCGTAGTCCTCGTCGGTGAAAGCGTCCAGCACCCGACGCACCAGAGCGTGGAAGGCCAGTTCCCGCCGCAGAAGGCGCGATTCGGCGTCATAGAACGTGCCCGCGGCCAGCGAGCGGGCCGCCGCCAGCCCGCCCCGCATCCCCGCCACCAGCCCGCCCACGGTGGTCCCCTTCACCTGCCCGGCCGCATCCCCCGCCAGCAGTATCCGACCATCCCCCATCGGTGCCCGACCGAAGGAGAGGGGGAATAGCGGCGCCTGCCCCTCCTGCCACGCCAACGGCTCCAGCCCCTGCGCCCGCAGGAACTCTTCCAGCAACCGCCGCGCCTCGCCGGGCGTCTTCGCCACCAGACCGGCGGCGCCGGTATGGGGCGACTCCGGGATCAGCCAGTAGAAGAAACGGGTGGTGGCCCGGTCAAACCATACCCGCACCGTATCGGGGGGAAGATCGCCGGGGAGGAGGACGCGCGCCTGGCAGAGGGCGACCTCCTCCAGACCATCGGCCTGCGCGATACGGGAGACCTGACCGGAGAGGCCATCGGCGCCCAGGAAGCGCCACGCAACTACCCACCGCTCCCGGTTCTCCCCGGTCGCAAAGCGCAGGATATAGGGAACACGGTCGGTCCGGATGTCCATCAGCCGGTGGCCGAAGAAGACCTCCCCGCCCGCCTCCTTCACCCGATGCACCAGTAGATGGAGGAACCGGGCCCGATCCAGCACGATGTCCGGTTCCCGCAAGGGAATGCAGGCAGAGGCCCCGCGGGAGATCAGCTCGTAGCCCCGGACGCGATACAGGATCGCCTCCCGGGGGTCAAAATCCAGCAGCCGCAGGAAGGCGGGGGTGACGATAAGGGTACGCTCGGCGGGCTGATAGGGGGCCTGGGCCTCGTAGACGAGCGCCGGTACACCCTGCCGCGCCAGATACCAGGCCGCCGCAAGGCCCGCCGCAGAAGCACCGACGATGGAGAGAGGTACAGATTGCATTGTGCCAGACGGGTCGCTATGCAGGTTGCCCTAATCCCCGATCGGATCGCGCCCAGTAATCCAGGGCCTCTTCCCAGAAATAGGCCTTGCCGTCCTGCAACACGGCCACAGAGAGGGCGCGGGCATCCATCTCGGCGTCTATCTGGATCCGTTTGCCGGCCACCATCGGGATAGCGCGGTAGCCCGCTTTCCGTAAACATATCGCCCGCCGATGTGCACGCCGCACATCCTCTTCTTCCACCGAAACGGAAATTTCCACCGCCAGCCACACCTCCAGATCGGTCAGGTCCGCAGGGGCCTCTCGCAGCCGACCGTTGAGCAGCAGGTCCAGGCGGAACACATCCAGGAATTCCTCCCGGCTCAGCCGCGCTTCCAGCGCGTCCTCCAGGGCGATAGGCTCTACCACCCGCAGCCGCCGCAGCAGCCCACCGAAGTAAGCGGCGGCCCTATCGCGGTACATCAGTTCAAAGGTGCGTCCGTCAACAGCGCTCAACCTGTCGGTCAATACCCGGATTTCCATCTCGGTGCGCTTCTGGGCCTCGGCCAGTTCTTCCATCCGGCTGGCCAGCGCATCCAGATGTTGTTCGGTCCGTTTCTGCGCCTCGGCCAGTTCCAGAACGGCCTGTTCCAGCCGGTCAATCCGTGCCTCGGTCCGTTTCTGGGCCTCGGCCAGTTCCAGAACGGTCTGCTCCAGGCGATTCAACCGCTCCTCCGTGCGTTTCTGCGCCTCGGCCAGTTCCAGAACGACCTGTTCCAGCCGGCCCATCCGGGCCTCGGCCCGCTGCTGCGATTCGGCCAGGTCCCGAACGATGGCAGGCAGGGCCAGAAAATCATCGGCCAGCAGCAGATGGCGAAGTTCCACCTGCCATTGCGGGTTTTCCATGAGGAGTTGCACCAGGTCCTGATAGTCCTCCACGGTGAAGGCCATACGAACCGCTCCTTTCCGGCGCGCTGTGTGTTTGGATTATAATCTGACCGGAAGATTTGGCAAGCGGCGAATCAGGATGGGTCTGCGCAGCAAATCCCTTTCGGGGAGCAGCATGCTCGTGAAAGAGGGGAAAAAATGGGTTTTGTGGGGGCGGCTTCGCCGCCCCCACAAAACCCATACCTCACCCTTTACCTTTTCGCTTTTTGCCGTCAGGTTGAAACCTGCGGTCTCGGGATACCCCATAAAGGGCATCCCTACAGGATGCCCCCTGTGGGGAGGCTGGAAAACAGTCGGCGAAGGCCGACCATCGGCCGAAGGCCCCCAAGGAGCGACTTCCAGTCGCCGGAATCTTAA
>CAKZOY010000471.1 GCA_937138275.1 uncultured Chloroflexota bacterium | reverse complement strand
CACGGATTGCACGGATTACACAGATTTTTTCCGTGTAATCCGTGTAATCCGTGGCAAAATATTCGGAGGTCACAACGTGCGACGCCGTCGTGGGGGGAACTGGACACTCATCGCTGTCATTCTGATCGGGGTTCTGCTGGCCTTTCTGGTCTGGCAGTGGACCCAATTCCGGGCCGACCTGCGAACGCTGCCGGATAACGTCGTGGTCGCCGGGATGGACGCCAGCGGCATGACGACAGAACAGGTAATCGCGGCGCTGGAGGGCGCCTACGCGCAACCCGTCCAACTGACTTACCAGGAGCAATCCATCGTGCTGGCCCCGGAGAGCGTCGCCTTCCGGTTTGACCCGGAGCAGACGCGCCAGGCGCTGGAGGCCGTCCGGCAGAGCCGGAACAACCTGAACGGGTTTCTGGCCTATTTGCTGCGCCGCCCGTCCCCGACCATAGAGGTGACTCCGGTCGTCCAGTATGCGCCGGAGCGGCTGGACGGTTTCCTGGCGCGCCTCGCCCAGCAGTACGACCGTCCCCCTCAGGAGCCCGTCCCCCTGCCCGAAGTGCTCACCTTCCGCGCCGGGCGCGCCGGCTACGAACTGGACCGGGAGGCGTCCCGCGCGCGAGTGGAGGCGGCCCTGAAGTCGGTCGTGAGCCGTCAGACCGAACTGGTCGTCCGGGTCGGGGAGGCGCCGCCCCTCCAGATGCGCCATCTGGAGGAGATGCTGCAGGCCCTGCTGGATGACTTTGACGGCATCCCCAGCGTGTTTATCAAAGACCTGCAAACCGGCGAGGAACTGGAGATCAACCCGGACGTCGCCTACGCTGGGCTGAGTGTCCTGAAAATTGCCGTGATGATAGAGACCTACCGGGCCCTGGACCAGCCCCCGGACGTTGATCAGACGAAACTGCTCACGGAGACGATGACCCTGAGCGGGAACTTCACCGCCAACCTGCTCCTGCGGGGCATCATCGGCGGGGGCGACGCATATCAGGGGGTGGAGAACCTGACGGCGTCTATGCGGTATCTGGGACTGGTCAACACCTTTATGGCCGCGCCGTATGACGAGACGACACCCCCGCCAGCCATCATCACCCCGGCGAACTCCCGCACCGACCTGAACACCAACCCCGACCCGTATATGCAGACGACGGCGCGGGAGGTCGGGCTGATGCTGGAGATGATCTACCAGTGTGCCCACGGCGGCGGCGCGCTGATGGTCGCCTACCCGGGCGCGTTCACGCCGGAGAAGTGCCAGCAGATGCTGGAGATGATGGCTGGGGACCGGACGGGGAGTATGATTGAGGCCGGGTTGCCGTCGGGGACCCGGTTCGCCCGCAAGCACGGCTGGGCCGGGGATACCCACGCCGACGCGGCCATCGTTTTCAGCCCCAACGGCGATTTCGTCCTCGTGGTCTTCCTGTACCGTCCCCAGTGGCTGGAATGGGATGTCTCCAACCCCCTTGTCACCCGTATCGCCACGGCGACGTACAACTACTTCAACCCAGCGAGGTAGGGGCGTGAAGCGTAAAGAGTAAAACGTAGAACGTAGGAGGTATCTATGGAGGGTCTGTATCTGGGACGGGAGTACGATCCATCCACCGGCACGGTCACCGACCGGCCGGTCTTCTATCCCTCGCGCCACCTCACCACGCACGCCATCATCCTGGGAATGACCGGCTCCGGCAAGACAGGCCTGGGGATTGTGTTGCTGGAGGAGGCGCTGCTGGCAGGAATCCCCATCATAGCGGTGGACCCCAAAGGCGACCTGACCAACCTGCTCCTCACTTTCCCTGGACTCTCCCCGGAAGAGTTCGCCCCGTGGGTGGACGCGGAGGCGGCCCGCCGGGAGGGGCGGTCGGTGGAGGAAGTGGCAGCCGCCGAGGCCCGCCGCTGGCGGGAGGGACTGGCCCAGTGGGGGATCGGGCCGGAGCGGATCGCCCGCCTGCGGGAACGGGCGGAATTCGTCCTCTACACCCCCGGCTCCGGCGCAGGCGTCCCCGTCAATATCCTCCACCGCTTCCAGCGCCCCGACCTGGACTGGAAGACGGAGAGCGAAGTGCTGAGGGAGCGGATCGGAGGTCTGGTTTCGGCCCTCCTGGGCCTGATCGGCCGGGAGGGGGAACTGCTGCAGAGCCCGGAGCACATCTTCCTCTCCCAACTGGTGGAGCATGTCTGGCGGAGCGATCAGGAACTGGACCTTCCCGCCCTGATCCGGATGGTCCAGGACCCGCCCATCCGGCAGGTCGGCGTCTTTGAACTGGAGAGTTTCTTCCCGCAGAAGGAACGGTTTGCCCTGGCGCGGGCGCTGAACGGCGTCCTGGCTGCGCCGGGTTTTGAGAACTGGCGGGAGGGAGTAGCGCTGGATGTGGCCCACCTGCTGCGCACGCCCGACGGCCGCCCCCGGGCCTCCGTATTTTATCTGGCGCATCTGAACGACGCCGAGCGCTTTTTCTTCATCACCCTCCTTCTGGAAGCGGTACGGGACTGGATGTTCGCCCAGTCGGGCACGTCTGACCTCCGGGCTGTCCTCTATTTTGACGAGGTTTTCGGTTTCTTCCCGCCCTATCCCGCCAACCCGCCGACGAAGCGACCGCTGATGTCGTTGATCAAGCAAGGGCGAGCGGTCGGCCTGGGAGTGATGCTGGCGACCCAGAATCCGGCCGACCTGGACTACAAAGGGCTGACCAACGCCGGGACGTGGGCGGTGGGCCTGTTGCGCACGGAGCGGGATAAGGAGCGGGTGCTGGAGGGTCTGGAGGGCGCGGCGGCGACCGCCGGGGCCGGCCTGGATCGGGCGGAATTGAGCCGGGCGATCAGCGCCCTTCGGCCGCGCGTCTTCCTGTTCCACGACGTCCGGGCGGAGAAATCCCTCTTCCTCCACACCCGCTGGGCGATGTCCTACCTCTGCGGGCCACTGACCCGCACCCAGATCCGACAACTGGTCCAGAGGATGACCGTCCCCGAGGCGGTATCGGTCTCCGCCGTTGCCGCCCCCCGCGCGGCCTCCGCAGCGGTGGAGGTCGTCTCCCCTCCCGCGGCCCCCCGACCGGTTTCGGCGGCCGTGACCTCCGCCCCGCCCACCCTCTCCGCCGACATCCCCCAGGTCTTCCTCCCGGCGGCGGTCACCCTGGACTGGGCGCTGCATAAGTACGAGCGGCGGACCGGCCGGACTCTGCTGGTGACGGAGCGCCGCCTGCTGTACCTCCCGCGCCTTCTGGCGATGGGGACCGTCTACCTGACCAATGAGAAAATCGGCCTGCGCCATGCGGAGCGGGTTGTACGGGCAGTGGAACCACCTCCGCCGCCCGCATCGCCCAACTGGGAGGAGAGCAGGATAGAACTGGACCCGGCCGCGCTGATGCATCGTTCTCCTTCGGAGGGAGAATACGGCCCGTTGCCGGCCCATATGGCTCAGTCTTCTGCCTACGAGCGCTGGAATCGCCTGTTTGCGGAGTTCCTCTATCGCAACATCCGGTTGACGGTCTGGGCCAACTCGGTCCTGAAACTCTACGGCCGCCCCGGAGAGAGCCAGCGGGATTTCCGCCTGCGCTGCGAGGAGGCGGCGCGCGCCGGGCGGGATGCCGAGGCCGCCAAAGCGCGCGCCCGCTACGACCGGGAGATGGCCCGCATCCAGGAGAAGTTGCGGCGGGAACAGCAGGAACTGGCCCAGGACCAGTTGGAACTGGAGGCGCGCAAGCGGGAGGAGTTGCTCAGTTACGGCGAATCCGCCCTCAACCTGCTCACCCGACGCCGTCCGTCGTACATGATTTCCCACGTCAGTCGCAAGCGCCGCCTGACCGAACAGGCGGAAGCGGATGTGAAGGAGTCCGAGGAGACCATTCGCGTCCTTCAGCAGCAACTGGAGGACCTGGCGGCGAAGTGGGAGGAAGAAGCCGAGGCGATCAACGACCGCTGGGCCGCCACACTGGAGGAGATAGAGGAAGTGGAAGTCGCCCCGCGCCGCAGCGACGTGGTGGTGGACTACTGCGGCCTGGCCTGGCTGCCGTTCTGGGAGGTGGAAAGCCGCGAGGAGAAGCGATTGCTCCTCCCGGCGTTTGACAGTGGGGAGTAACGGTTGGTTTATTTTTGCCCTGGGGCGAACCTGGGCAGCGGTAACGCTCTACCCACTCCCCTTGTATGCCCGTATTGGGAGTTCCCTTTTTGTGCCCTCCAAGCCCGACGCGAAACCGTCGGCGCGGTTTCGCTTTGAGATGGAGTTCAGCCGGCGAGAGCCACCAACCGGCCCTGCGTGGACGCAGTGGGTCCGCGATCCTCCGGGAACAGAGCGTGATCAGCCATCCGATAGACGATCCCCGCCGCTGGAACGACGCGCTACAGCGCCTGCCCGCCCCCCACGTCCTCCAGACCTGGGAGTGGGGCGCGTTCAAAGAACGGCAGGGCTGGCGCGCCGTGCACCATCTCTGGGAGACGGACAGTGCC
The DNA here is from genome assembly GCA_937138275.1 of uncultured Chloroflexota bacterium. Taxonomy (GTDB): domain Bacteria; phylum Chloroflexota; class Anaerolineae; order B4-G1; family DUEL01; genus SpSt-77. The sequence goes on along the minus strand of CAKZOY010000471.1, from coordinate 15,596 downwards.
CCCGCCGCGGCCGCGCTGGTCCTCACCCGCCGCCCTGGCCGGTTGCCCGTGCAGGTCTCCTACGTCCCCAGAGGCCCGCTGCTGGCCCGCGAAGACCCCGACCTCCTGGACCGGGTCCTGACCGATCTGGAATCCATCGCGCGGAAGCAGGGGGCCCTGTTCCTGAAAATAGACCCCGACATAGAAGCGGATACCCCCTGGGGCGCCCAGGCGATGGCCCTTCTGCAGGAGCGGGGATGGCGGTTCTCCTCCGAACAGGTCCAGTTCCGCAACACCCTCCTCCTGGACCTGACCCCCTCGCCGGAAGAGATTCTGGCGCAAATGAAGCCCAAATGGCGCTACAACATCCGGCTGGCCCAGCGGAAGGGGGTAACGGTCCGGGAGGGCACGATGGACGACCTGCCCCTGCTCTACCGGATGTACCAGGAGACCAGCATTCGCGATCGCTTCGTCATCCGGCCGGAGGAATATTACCAGGACGCGTGGGGGTCGTTTATAGAGGCGGGACTGGCCCAGATGCTCATCGCCGAAGTAGCGGGAGAGATGGTAGCGATGGTCATCCTCTTTCGGTTCGGGGGACGGGCGTGGTATATGTACGGCGCGTCCCGTTCTCTGTACCGGGACTATATGCCCAACCACCTGCTTCAGTGGGAGGCGATCCGCTGGGCGAAAACTCAGGGCTGTACGGTCTACGACCTCTGGGGCGCGCCGGACGCGCTGGACGAATCGGACCCGATGTGGGGCGTCTACCGGTTCAAAGCGGGGTTCGGCGCCCGTCTGGTGCGCTGGATCGGGGCCTACGACTTTCCCGTCCACCGCGCGCGCTACCACCTGTATACGTCCATCACTCCCCGGATTCTGGCGCTGATGCGCTGGCGGTACTGGCAGAGGCTGGAAATTCCTTCTCCGACGGATCGCTGAGGGGATTTTCTGTGGGGAAAAGGCGCAGATAGCGCCGCATGTGTTGCAGGTGCGTCCCGGCCCAGTACACTCGCCCGCAGGCCGGACAGACCCCGAACCGCTTCTGGGTCTGGAGGACATACGGGGGGATTCGGTCGGCGACCTGCTGATGGGTCGCTCGTTCCAGGGGGACGTTGCAGACGCTACAGCGGGAGAGGGCCGGGTTGGGGGGCGGGCCCAGGGTTTCCACCACCTGGCGGACCTGCTCCTGGACTTTTTCCGACTCAATGAGCAGGGTGCGCAACCCCCTGCGAGACGCCAGGCCCCGGTCGCGAGTCAGGAGGATGCGCCCTTCGGCGCGGGCCCGTCGGGCCAGTTCCAGGTCTTCGGCGTGGTTCTCGTAGGCCGTGTCGTATCCCAGGAGCCGCAGCCAGCGCGCCAGGCGCCCCAGCATCCCGTCGGCCAGCAGACGGATTTCTTCCCCCATCCTGTTGGCAAAAACTCCGAATTCTGGTAAGATAAGGCCGTCTTCATTGTACCTCAAACCCGAAGAGCGTCAACTCACAGGACGGAACCCATGACAAACAGTATCGGCCTCCCCATACTGATGAGTTACCTGATCCCCGTTGGCTTCTTCCTGCTGGGATGGGGCGGAATGGAACCGGAACGGGCACGACGCGCGGCCATCCAGGGACTGGTCGCGCTGGCACTGGCAACCGTCGGATACTTCGCCGTCGGGTTCGCTTTCCATCTGGGCGGCGCGGCCGTCTTCTGGAGCCGTCCCGGCCTGGAAGGACTGGAATACATCTGGTCCCCCCTGGACCGCGTCCGTGGTCTGGGATGGGGGATGATCGGCCTGGCGGGGTTCTTCCTCTCTGGGGAAGCGGAACATCCCTTCCGGCTGACTCTCTTTGCGACGTACCTCCCGATGGCTGCGACGGCGGCCCTGCTGCCGGTGCTGAGCCTCTCCGGGCGGACGCGGGGCATCTGGGGGCTCCTGACGGGGTTGCTCACCGGCGCGCTGCTTTTCCCCCTGGCCGCGTGCTGGACCTGGGGCGGGGGCTGGTTGGCCTCTTTGGGGAAGACTCTGGAACGGGGGCACGGGACGGTGGATTTTGCCGGGAGCGGAGTGGTCTACCTGCTGGGCGGATTTATCGCGCTGGGGGGTCTGGTGGCACTGGGACGAAAACCCCCGTCGGAGGGGCCGGCCGAGATGCCCCCGGCCCACTTCCCCTTGCTGGCGAACCTGGGCGTGTTGCTCCTGCTGGTCGGCTGGCTGGGATGGGCCTTGGGCGCCCCGCTGCATACCGAGGGGGCCCGTCTGGAGGCCGGGCGCACCGCCGTCAACGGCCTGCTGGCAATGGCGGGCGCGACGCTGACCGTCCTCTTCTACTGCTGGCTGACGGTGGGGCTGGGCGACCCGCTGATGGTGGCGCGCGGGGTGGCCGGGGGACTGGTAGCGGTTTCGGCGGGCGCGCCGTTTATCTCCCCTTGGGCAGCGCTCGTGATCGGGGGGGTGGCCGGGCTGCTGGTCCCGCTCAGCGTCTATCTGGTGGACCGCCTGCTGCGCCTGGCCGATGAGGCCGCGGCGGTCGCCACGGCAGCCCTGCCCGGCCTCTGGGGTTTGCTGGCGGTGGCGCTCTTCGCCGACGGGCACTGGGGGCAGGGATGGAACGGCGTCGGCCCGGAGGTGTACCGGACGATCATCGGGCAGGGAGTGAGCGGCTTTGTCGTCGCCCGCGGCTTTATCGGCGACGGCCCCGGTCAACTGATCGCCCAGGTGGTGGGACTGGTTGCCATCGGCGTTCTGGGCTTCTCCGGCGGATATCTGGCGCTATTGCCCAACCGTCTCCGGCGGAGGCTGTTGAAAAAGTCGGATTTTCATCCGGCGGGGGAGCACCCCTGGGTGGGGCAGTGATGCCCCACCCCCCTCGCCCCCCTCCCCGTTGAGGGCGGACGAATCGTCCGCCCCTACTGCGCCCGCGGGGAGGGGGATTTTTGTATGGGTTTTGCGGGGCGGCGGCTTCGCCGCCGCCCCGCAAAACCCCATTTTTCTCCCCCCTCCCCGTGGGCGCAGTCTCTGCAGTAAACCAATACTGCATGCCAGCAGGGCGCCGTTTCCCCAGCGAAGAAGCCCCGTCCGTTTGCCCGCACCGTTACAGCCCCGTTACAATTGGCGGTCTCCTATTGATTTCTCGCCCCCCGCAAGATATACTGGTGGAGAAAGGGGGGAATCATGCACCGCACTTTCGGGCTTCTGATTCTGACCGCCGTTCTGGTCAGCGCTGTCCTGCCGGTTCCGGCCTCCGGGAACGCCAGACCGGTCACCCCGCTCCCGCCGGTAACCGGCACCGACGGTTTCGCGGGGACCTGCTACTCCTTCTACCCCGACCCCTTCGGCCAGGTACCGGGCCGTCCGTTCCTGCCTCTGGTGATGAACGCCGGTTCGCGCTGGGACCGTTTTGACTTCTCCTGGCGGGCCCTGGAACCGCGGGAGGATCAGTGGAACTTCTCCGGCCATGATCAACTGGTGGCCGACCTGCGGGCAGCGGGGATGAACATCCTGGGCATCCTCTTCCAGACGCCGAACTGGGCCGCGACCGGCGATTGCATCCAGATGATGGTCGTCCCCAGCCTGGACCGGCGCCCCGCGATGTGGTACGCCCCGGCGCTCCGGGAGACCGTCACCCCGACGAATGAAACTCCCCCCTGCCACACCACCCCACCTCGCGGCCTCTATGAGGAATGGAACGATTGGACCACTGCCGACGGCGACCCCATCAACTACTGGGGCCGCTTCGTCTACACCATCGCCTACCGCTACCGGGATTCGGTAAAGCACTGGGAAGTGTGGAACGAGCCAGACCTCCGCGGGTTCTGGAGCGGCACGTCCACCGACTACGCCCAACTGCTCAAGGTGGCCTACCGGGCCATCAAGGCCGCCTGTCCGGATTGTATCGTCCTCTTCGGCGGGATTATGTACTATGAAAAGCCCAACTTTTATCGCTGGGTACTGGGCAACCTGAAGAATGACCCGGAGGGGCCGGCAAATAACTACTTCTTTGACGTAATGGGCGTCCACCTCTACAGTCGCTCTTCCAGCATCTACAATGTGGTGATGGCGATCCGCTCCGGAATGCGGGAGTTCGTCCCCGAAAAACCGGTCTGGCTCACCGAGATAGGCGTGCCGGTTTGGGACGACGGGTCGGTATACTCCGAAACCGTCCCCTATATCTGGTCGGCCACACAGGAAGAGGCGGCGGCGTTTGTGCTCCAGTCGTATGCCAACGCCCGCGCGGCCGGAGTCCAGCGCTACATCTACTTCCGCGCTCACGACGACTGGTGCGATAAAAACCGGGATGGGGATTGCAGCGACCAGGGGGTTGATTACGGGATGGGGGAACCTTTCGGCCTGATCCGGGACGATCGGTCGTTGCGCCCGGCCTACGTCGCCTATCAGGTGGCGACCACATATCTGATATCGCCGACGATGGTGACCAGTTGGGGCGGGTTTGAAACCCGCCCCTCCGGTGGCGTGCGCCGGGTGACCTTCTGGGGAACGCCGCGGGGGAAGATCAGCGTCCTCTGGAACACCGTTCCGACCGCCACGGTATTCTCCTACCCAGCCATTCTGCCGACCGCCACGCTGGTGGACCGGCGCGGGGTGACCTATCCGATCACCGCTTCCGGCGGGGTCTACGCCATCCCTCTGCCCGGCGCGACGGCCAATAACGGCAACACCCCCAGCGACTACATCATCGGCGGGGAGACGTACCTGGTCATAGAGACCGATACCGTCCCGCCGACGGCGACGATCCGCTCCGTAGAGTTCTCCGCACCCCCCACCCTGACCGTCTCCTGGGAGGGGGCGGACGACGCGGCCGGCATCTGGCTCTACGACCTGCAGGTGCGGGAGGGGACAGGGGTTTGGGTTTCCTGGCTGACTTTCACCAGCACCACGACGGCGGCATACCCGGTCCCGCGCTCGGGAACGTGGTGTTTTCGGGTGCGGGCCTGGGACAAAGCGGGGAACCGGAGCGACTGGTCGGCGGGGGTCTGCCGGGAGGTCTCGCTGGAGCGGACGCTCCACCTGGAGGTGGAGGCCGTTTTCGGGGACGAGGACGGGGACGGGGTGCAGGCCGCAGGGGAGATACCGGTCCCCTCCGCGCTCCGCTTTGTGAACGGCGCGGGTGCGGACGTCATCTCGCCGACGGTGGGGACGTCCTGGGAGTTCACTGCTACCTTGCCGGTGGGGACATACTGGCTGGACGTGACCCCGGTGAGTTGGCCCTCACCGCCGCCGGGGTGGTTGCCGCGCCGGATGGCGGTGGAGGTCGTCTTCGGGGAGGGGGTTCAGAGCACCGCGCGGAGCGTGGGGCTGGCCCCCCACCGGGCCAGTGTATACCTGCCGCTGGTGCAGAGATAGGGATGATCCCTCCGCTTCACTCTAACTCCATCTCCCCATCGGCGCAGTAAGACCTGACGGACCGTCTCTTTCAGTGTGGTGATCAGGAATTCATCGCTTTCATTCGGAATGGATGCCAGGGTTGTGCGAATGGCGGCTGCCAGTTGAAGCATAATTTTTGTATCGCTTCCCACACCGCCGTATTTATCGGAAGCGATGAGCATCCGCGCAAACCAGTATACGTTGTCCCAGGGGCTTTCTGTAATCCAGCAAGGGACTCTGGAGTGTTGAATCTCGTAAAGTCGTATCACCCCTATGGGGGAGGGGGATGGAAATGGGGTTTTTGGGGCGGCGGCGAAGCCGCCGCCCCAAAAACCCCTCTCTTCCCCCCTCTCCCCCGCCCGTCGGGCAAGGGGGAGAGGGGGGCAAGGGGGGTGAGGGGGATAAAGGGAATCCCTGATTGCAATCTTTTGCCGTTCCATCTTTAAAATTATACTATCACAAGCGAAGCGAGATGTCAATCGTGCATCGGAGCCCGTGGGACGCCCACAACTCCCAGCCTTCGGTCCCGCTCCCAGGGGGGCAACCGTTCCTCCTTCTCCGCCAGCACCGCCCGCAACTCAAAGATGCGGTCCCGCAGCATCGCCGCCTTCTCAAACTCCAGTTCCTCCGCCGCCTTCCGCATCTGCTTCTCCAGTTCCCGGATCACCTTCTCCAGTTCGTCCCGGGGCATCCGCGATGGCGGCATCTCCGGTTCGCGGGCCACCTGCGCCCGCACCCGGTCGGTCAGGTCGCGGATTTCCTTGACGATAGTGGTCGGGACAATGCCATGCTCCTGGTTGTACTTCATCTGGATGGCCCGACGGCGCTCCGTCTCCTCAATCGCCCCCTTCATGGAATCGGTCATCCGGTCGGCGTAGAGGACGGCGGTGCCGTGGATGTGGCGGGCCGCCCGGCCGATGGTCTGGATGAGGGCCGTGTCGGAGCGCAGGAAGCCCTCTTTGTCCGCGTCCAGAATCGCCACCAGGCTCACCTCCGGCAGGTCCAGCCCCTCCCGCAGGAGGTTGATCCCCACCACGACGTCGTAGACCCCCATCCGCAGGTCGCGCAGAATCTCCACCCGCTCAATCGTCTGCACCTCGCTGTGGAGGTAGTGCACTTTGATCCCCAGTTCCCGCAGGTAGTCCGATAGGTCTTCGGCCATCCGCTTGGTGAGGGTGGTGACCAGTACCCGCTCTCCGCGCGCAACCCGCTCCCGAATGCGCCCGATGAGGTCGTCCACCTGCCCCTTCGCCGGTCGGACGATGATTTCGGGGTCCACAATGCCAGTGGGACGGATAATCTGCTGCACCACCTGCTGGCTCTTCTCCAGTTCGTAGGGGCCGGGGGTAGCGGAGGTGTAAAGGGCCTGATTCACCCGCTCCTCAAATTCCCCAAATTTCAACGGGCGGTTGTCCAGCGCGGAGGGGAGCCGGAAGCCGTATTCCACCAGCGTCTCCTTCCGGCTCCGGTCGCCGTTGTACATCCCCCGAATCTGGGGAATGGTCATGTGGGACTCGTCCACGATGAGCAAGTAGTCGGCGGGGAAGTAGTCCATCAGCGTCCACGGGGGCGACCCGGGCGGGCGCTGCTGGAGGTGGCGGGAGTAGTTCTCAATCCCCGCGCAGTAGCCCACTTCGCGGATCATCTCTATGTCGTAGCGGGTGCGCTGTTCCAGCCGCTGGGCCTCCAGATGTTTCCCCTGGGCGCGCAGTTCCCGCAGCCGCTCCTCCAGTTCCGCCTCAATGTCGGCCAGCGCCTTCTCCCGCTTCTCGTCCGGGGTGATGAAGGCCTTGGCGGGGAAGATATGGACTTCGTCCAGGTCGGCCAGCACCTCGCCGGTGAGGGGATTGATCTCGGTGATGCGCTCAATCTCGTCGCCCCAGAAACCGATGCGGTAAGCGGTCTCGCTGTGGGCGGGCATCACATCCAGAGTGTCGCCGCGCACGCGGAAGCGGCCGCGGTTCAGTTCCAGGTCGTTGCGCTCGTAGTAGATGCTGACCAGGTGGCGCAGGACGGTCTCCCGGCGGTGACGTTCGCCGCGCGCCAGGCGCAGCGTCACCCGCCCCCACTCCTCCGGGTCGCCGATAGCGTAGATGCAGGAGACGGAGGCGACGATGACGACGTCCCGCCGGGAGAAGACCGCCGACATCGCCGCCAGGCGCAGCCGGTCAATCTCCTCGTTGATATCGGCGTCCTTCTCAATGTACAGGTCATACTGGGGGAGGTAGGCCTCGGGCTGGTAGTAGTCGTAGTAGGAGACGAAGTACTCCACGGCGTTGTGGGGGAAGAATTGACGGAACTCGGCGTAGAGTTGGGCGGCAAGGGTTTTGTTGTGGGAGATGACCAGGGTGGGCTTCTGGACGGCCTCTATCACTTTAGCCATCACATATGTGTTGTGGACAAATATCCCTCCATGGCCTGCCAGAAACGTTTCATTATCCGCCACACTGATATCGTAAACGAAAGGTTTATCGTATTCCACCCGTTCCACTGACTGGATAGGCGACCACCGCACGGAAAGCAGGCGATGGAGAGATTGCCATTTCTGAAGCCATTCTTCGCTCCGAGAATTCGCAGTACCTCGCAGGGCAACCAGTATCTTTTCCAGTGTTGAGCGACGGGGGGCGCGCTGGCCCTCCTCAAAAAATCGGAAGGCCCCGCGCGACAAACCGGTCATTTTCGCCAGGGCAATCTGGCTGAGCCCTGCTTCTTCTCGTAATTGCCGGAGTTGAGGCCCACAACCCGGAATGGTGTCTACGTTAGAATGAGGGGAATGCTGGAGCTGCCTTTCCAGTGCAGCAACTTTATGGGCTACACGGAAGCCAATATAGCGCTGAAATTTTCGCAGATTTTCTTGACCGGAAATGGTTACCAGCCAGTACCATGCTCCTGGATGAGAAGCATTGGTTGCCTTTTTCCAGGTAGGTCTGACTCTGGCCCAGATACCGAATCGCAGTAGTGCGTAAGCCAATTCGTAGGCCAGTTGGCAGCTGGCGGTCACCCAACAGACCGCGCTACTTCGCTCAACAAAACCGTCTCCATCAAAATATACGCGCAACAGCAGCCCCAGTTGTCGGTCGGACAACTGCGGCCAGAAAGGAGGGAGGTGCTTGTCCCCAGCCTTAGAGCCAGCCAGTCGCCTCAATAACAAAGCCAGAGGGGTAGAAGATACCTGGTAATCGGTGCTGTTCCTGACGGTAAAAGGCACGCCGAGAGCAGTGAGAACACTTTCAAAATCCTGTCGCATCTGAGGAGAACGGCTGGCCCAAATGAAATAGCCACTTTGACTTTGGTTATTGCCTTCGGCGATATAGTAACCGATCAGCCGCAAAAACTCATCCGAGACGGGCAGAGTGGCAGGCAAGGAGCAACGATCCAGTTTACTGACGACCCTGGCATGCGCTGGTTCCCAGCACCCATTCAAGTTGCCGGTTTCTCCTAAAAGCGAGCAAAAAATCCGCACCGGAATCCGTGAGTCTGGTCGGTCACAAGTGATTGCGTATATCTTGCTATATGGGCTTTTGTAATGCTTGCTGAGAAACTGCAGAAGACGTTTACGGCCCCCAGCAGCAATCCACATAGCGAGAATATTGGTTGCGTCCACATATACTTTTTCAACGCTGAGGAAAGAGATAAGGTCCAGGGACGCCATTTCTTCCTGAGGGCCAGGAAGATTCCGGGGGACAGGGACGCAATCGCCGAGGCGGATTTCCGTTGTGGATACCAATCGCATACGGCCTTCCCGGAGCACCCACAGGTTGTGGTCTCCGGTCATCAGGGCATGGCGACCACAGGCTGTGGTGACGCGAAACATTGTCGGGGGCGCAGAGTGCCGGATAAGCGCTGTGACGGGTTTCAGTTCCACATGTCCGGTCTCGGGATTCAGACTCGGCACCTGAAACGGCGAATCGTCAGGAGAAAAAGGGATGAACCAGGTATCTCCGCTTTGCTGGACCTGTTCAGGGTGAGCCTTCATCCAGTGGTCCACCAGTTCCCCGATAGGAAGCAACTGGGGTTTCCACCAGATGTTCTCTTTACAGAATATGTATAGAGGTTCTTCGCCGTCCAGGCTCTTCCCGGTCCCTGTCGCCCCCAGCAGAGTCTGGTGTTTATAGCCGCGACGAAGCCCCTCCACCAGCGCGGCGATGGCCTCCGGCTGGTCGCCTGTCGGTTGAAATTCGGAGACGAGTTGAAATCTGGGCATTGGCCCCCTCTTATCGGACGCGGACGAGCGCGGATGGGCGCGGAGGTGACTCTTCAGGCGATAGCATCACTCCGCAACATATCGGCGCCGTCTGCCGGAAAAGAGCGTGATGCCGAGGACGAGCGCCACCAGCCCCGCCGTCACCCACGCCCCCGCGGCCACGACCGGCACACCGGCATGCTTCACTGCGATGCCCACCACCGCCCAGATGATGACAAGCAGATAGGCCCCATCCCTCCGCGTGAATCCGACGGCAGAGGCAATCGCAAAGGCGGCAGCCAGCATGATGAGCGTCCAGACCTCGGGGCGGAGCCCCCATCCGTCCCACCGTACATAGTCCAGCACCGCCGTGACGTTGGCAATTGTCGCCCCTGTGATCCATCCCAGGTAGACACTGAACGGGATGTTCACGCACCAGCGCTCGGCCACCGAAACGGAGACCCGCCCAATCTGCAGGCGAAGGTAGATGGCGATCAGCACCCCCAGAAGGGTGAACATCGCCACCAGGGTCAGGACGAAGTACTCGTAGTGCCAGAGGAAGAGCCAGGCGACGTTCGCCAGCCCGCTCAGGGCGAAAAGATAGCCGATGCGCCGCAGGCGCGGGTTCTGGCGCTGGGCCGGCAGGAACTGGTAGATGGCGAACGCCAGCCAGCCGATGTAGATCAGCCCCCAGATGGAAAACACGTAGCCCGCCGGGACGAAGTAGACCCGGAAGCGGTCGGAGATTTCTCCCGTTGTTTGCCCGTTCAACGGGAGCGCGTTCGCCAGCGCGTTGAAGATGATGGTGACGATTGCGGTGAGCAGATTGACGGACTGTCGCAGGGTGTCTTTGTTCATAATTCTCCTTTGCGAGATTAGGGGACGCCGGACAGAGGTGAAACCATCGCCCTGCCCCCTTTCCTGCTTTGTTACCTGCAGGGACGCCGTCGCTGGGAGTCAGCGAGATGCGAACTCCGCCAGCGCGATGGCCCCCAGAATCCCCGCGCGGTCCCCCAGCGCGGGGGGGACGATGTAGGCGTCTATGTCCTGCAGAATCTGGGGCGTCGGGATGTACCCGTTGAGCAGTTCCTGTACTTCCCGACGAATGAGGGGGAAGAGATGGCGCTGGTTCATCACCCCGCCGCCCAGGATAATCCGCTGGGGGGAAAGGGTGCAGACGAAATTCGCCAGCGCCAGGGCCAGGTAATGGGCCTCCAGTGCCCAGGCGGGGTGATCGGGCGGCAGGGTCTCGCCGCGCGCACCCCACCGCTGCTCTATCGCCGGGCCGCAGGCCAGCCCTTCCAGGCAGTCGCCGTGGAAGGGACAGCACCCCGCAAAGGGGTCTTTCTCCCGGTCGTGGGGGATGCGGATGTGCCCCATTTCGGGATGGAGCATCCCGTGGATGAGACGTCCACCCACCATCCCCCCACCCCCAATGCCCGTGCCGACGGTCAGGTAGATGAACGTATCCAGCCCCTGTGCGGCACCCCAGCGGCCCTCCGCCAGCGCCGCGCCGTTCACATCGGTATCAAATCCCACCGGCACCTCCAGCCCCCGACGGACCTCCCCCAGAAGGTCCACATTCTGCCAGCCCGGTTTGGGGGTGGCGGTGATATAGCCGTAAGTGGCCGATCCGGGGATCAGGTCCACTGGGCCGAAAGAGGCGATCCCGATGGCGGTCAGGGGCTCCCCCAGATGCTCTTGCTGCTCCTGGAAGAACCGGACGGCCCGGGCAATCGTCTCCTGAGGGGAAGTCGTTGGGAAACGGGTTTCGGCCCGGATGTCCTCCGGCCCCGTGCCTACTGCGCAGACGAACTTGGTGCCGCCCGCCTCAATGCCGCCGTAGAGCACTGCCATCGGTGACCTCCCGTCGGAGTGGTGCAATCAATCATACTGGACAAATGGGTTTCTGTCAACGGAGATTTGCAATGGGGCTTGCGCAGCAATTCACCCTGCATGGGAAAGGGGTGGGGTGTGGGGTTTTGCAGTGACTGCTTCCTGAAAAACCGAAATGAGGATATAATGATTGTGCCCTGACGGGCCAATACCCTGCTACGGAGGACTCTCTGTGCACCCAACCCATCCGGTTCTGACCGATGGCTCCCGGCTCATCGCCGAGGCCTGCGTGCGCGCCGGGGCCGACGCCTACGTGGGCTACCCCATCACCCCGGCCAGTCTGATTTTCTTCTACGCCAGCCGCCGCTTCCCGATCGCCCTGCCCGCCCCCGACGAAATCACTGCCCTGCAGTGGATGGCAGGTCTCTCCGCCGCCGGTCATCTGCCGGTCACCGCCACCTCCTTCCCCGGCTTCGCCCTGATGGTGGAGTCGGTCAATATGGCCTATATGATGGAACTGCCCATGCTGGTCATCCTGGTCCAGCGCCTGGGCCCGGCGACCGGCACCGCCACCGCCGGGGCCCAGGGCGACCTGCTCCTGCTGAACGGCCTCATTTCCGGCGGCTACCCCCTCCCCGTCCTCTGCATCTCCGACCTGGAGGACTGCTGGCGCCTCCCGCCCATCGCCCTCCAGACCGCCGTGGACCTGCGAACTCCGGTGGTGCTTTTGACGTCTAAAGAGATGGTGATGACGCAGGAAAGTTTTGACCTGGCGCGCCTGGAGGAGATTTCACCCGTCCGCCGGACGTTCTACGAAGGGCCGGGCCCGTACTGCGCGTACGACGCCGGGGACGGCCTTGTCCCGCCCTTCGTTCCGGTGGGAGACGGTCGCCATCAGGTGCGGCTGAATGCCTCCACCCACGACCGTTGCGGCATCATCCGGCACACCAGCGACGAGGCGATGGCGAACACCCGCCGTCTGGAGGCCAAAGTGGAGACTATGACCCCCATCCTCTATACTCTGGACGAACAGGAGGGGGCGGAGACGCTGGTGGTGACCTGCGACATCACCACCGGCGCGGCGCGCGAGGCGGTGGAGACCCTGCGGGCTGAAGGCGTGCCCGTCTCCCTGCTGGTGGCCCGGACGCTCCTGCCCGTGCCCACCGTCTACCACGACATCATCGGCCGCTACCCCCGCGCCGTCATCGCCGAGGAGAACCACCAGGGGCAACTGGCGCGCCTCCTCTTCGGCCGCCGTCTTCCCCCCAACGTCCGTACCGTGACTGCGGTCGGGCGGATGATCCGCCCCGACGAAATCGCCCGCGAGGTGACCCGATGAGCCGCTTCCTGGTCAAATCCGAACTTCCCTACTGCAAGGGCTGCGGGCACCATCTCATCGTCCGCAACACCGTGAAGGCGCTGGAGGCCATCGGTATGGAGCCGCTGGACGTGGTCCTGGTCACCGATATCGGCTGCCACGGCATCGTGGACGGCAACTTCGCCACCCACACCGTCCACGGCCTGCACGGACGGTCGGTCGCGCTGGCGGCGGGCATCGCCATGGGCCTCCCGCCGGAGAAGAAGGTCATCGTCTACATCGGCGACGGCGGCGCCACCATCGGCCTGCAGCACATCCTGGAGGCCGCCCGGATGAACGTGGACATAACCGTCGTCCTGCACAACAATATGCTCTACGGGATGACGGGCGGACAGCCCAGCGGCCTGACTCCCACCGGCTTCCGTACCGTTCTGACGCCCCAGGGCTATCCCCTACCGCACCACGACATCCCCCGGTTGGTGCTGGACGCGGGCGCGCCCTTTGCCGCCCGCGTCATCGCCCCCGGCGACTTCGCCGACGTCCTCCGTCAGGCGCTGGAGGTGGAGGGCTTTTCCCTGGTGGAGGTGCTGGGAATCTGCGTCAGTTACGGCGTGAAAATGAACCCCGACCTGCGGCTGAAGGAACTGGCCCGGCAGGCCGGATACGAGCCGGGCGTCTGGACAGGACCCACCCGCCCCGCCTTCCGCCCGGCCCGGCGGGAGACGACGTCCCTGCTGGAGACACTGGCCGTCTCCCAACGGTACTCGTCCCCCTTAGAGGGACGCCTGACGCTGATCCTGGGCGGGTCGGCCGGGGAAGGGGTGCAGCAGGCCGCGGAACTGCTGGCCCAGGCGGCAATGTCTGCCGGCCTCTACGCCACCAAAAAGGGGAGTTACCCCGTCACCGTGGGGGTGGGCTTTTCGGTGGCGGAAGTCGTCCTTTCCCGAACCCCCATCTTCTACCATGGCGTCTCCCAGCCCGACGCTGTCATCATCACTTCGGCCGACGGGCTGGCGAACCAGCGGGAGCGCATCCATCCGATGAAGGGGGGCATCCTCTGGCTGGATGAGTCCCTACCCGTGCCGGAGACGGGGGCGGAAGTGCGGGTGCGGGATTTTCGGGGACGGGCGGGCGCGCGCAACGCCGGTCTCTACGCCCTGCTCACTTTTCTTCGGGAGACCGGGGTTGTCCCTCCCGAAGCATTTGTGAAGACAGTTCAGGAAAGTCCGCTGGGCAAACATGTAGACCTTGCCGCGTTATAAGGTGACTGGCGCCTCAAAAGCGCCTGGGGTACGAACCGGCTATGACGACCGAGTACGTCCGCAGAGGGATTGCCGCCGCTCGGGCGGGCCGGAAGGGGGAAGCACGAGCCGCTTTTCGGGCCACGCTGGTAGAGGACCCGAAGAACGAGACGGCCCTCCTCTGGCTGGCCTACCTGGCCGATGACCCGCGCGCGTCGCTGGCCTACATCGCGCGGGCGCTGGAGGCCAACCCCCAGAGTTCGCGCGCCCATGCCGCCCTACGGTGGGCCCGGCGGCGGATGGGCACGCAGGCCGATTCTCCGGTACCGTCCGCCTCTTCTCCTGCGCCATCGGGTGCAATTCGGGCGTCACCCGCCTCCCCCGCGCCGTCCGCCCCTGCCCGGACCCGTCGGTCTATCCGTTGGTGGCTCCCGTTGATGTGGATTTTGCTCGTGGCCCTGGGCCTGTGCGCGCTGTGGCCGGGGGTCCAGGCTGCCATATTCCCGACGCCGACCTTCACCCCCACCGCCACTGCCACCCCCACGCCCACCGCCACGTTCACCCCGACCCCCACGCCGACTTTCACACCCACACCCACACCCACACCCACCCCGACCTTCACGCCCACGCCCACACCCACACCGACCCTCACCCCGACGCCGACCGTCACTCCCCGGCCCACCCGTCGGCCGACGGCGACGCCCATCCCGAAGCCGGTTCACGAAGACCGCTGGATTGACGTGGACCTGACCCGGCAGGTATTGATTGCCTACGAAGGAGATACGCCGGTGCGGGTGATACCGGTTTCCACCGGCCTGCCCCGCACCCCGACGCCCACGGGGCAGTTCCGCATCTGGGCCAAACTCCGGTATGATGACATGGTCGGGCCGGGCTATAACCTGCCCAATGTTCCCTATGTGATGTATTTCTATGGCGGCTACGGGTTGCACGGCACCTACTGGCACAGCAACTTCGGCCAACCGATGAGCCGCGGATGCGTCAATCTGCCCACATCAGAGGCGGAATGGCTCTTCAACTGGGCCGAGGTGGGGACGCTGGTAAATATTCACTATTGAGGCTACAAACGGTCCGGAAAACAAACAGGGGTTCCGCGGAGCACCGCAGAACCCCTGTTTCTTCGGGTTACCGGTTATTTTTCACCACCAGCGGGAGGTAAATGTAGTACCGGGCTTCCTGCACGGTGATGGTGAACTTCTGTTCTGCCGTTTCTCCATACTTGTCGGTAGCCCGAAGGACAACCGGATGGCTGCCCACGTCGGTACGGGCCGGTATACCGGATAGGGTCGCCGTGCCGTCGCCGCGGTCGGTCAGCGTCAGCCAGCCGGGCAGGACCGGCGCAGTGATGGTCAGGACATCCCCATACATCAGGTCATCGTCGGCGACAACAATCTGGTAGGTGTAAAGTGTGCCTGGAGTGGCTACCGCAACCGGCTCACTGGCGAATGCAGGCACGCCGTTGACCTTCGCCACGGTGATGGTAAAGGATTGAGTCGCCTTCAGCCCGGCCCCATCGCGCACCTCCAGTACCACCTGGTGCTGACCAACGTGAGCGGCGGTCGGCGTGCCGGAGAGAGTCGCCGTGCCGTTGCCGCGGTCGGTCAGCGTCAGCCAGGTGGGTAGGGTCGGCGCAGTGACCGTCAGCGCATCGCC
>CAKZOY010000470.1 GCA_937138275.1 uncultured Chloroflexota bacterium | reverse complement strand
TAGGGGCGGACGATCCGTCCGCCCTCAACGGGGAGGGGGTTGGGGGGTGGGGCGAACCGATCAGATACCCGATTCATCTATTTCAAATCAGCATAAATATACGAGAAGTGATTCTCCATTTCCCAAAACTGCTGTAAAAACGAGCGAACCGTGGGTTCAGGGCTCTGGGAAGGTGCCCTATCCGTTTGACCATTCTAAAGGGGGTGCAATTATGGAAGAGAAGACAACAGAAAAAGTGCGCCGCACGACCAGCCGGATCGGAGGAGTCTCCATCGCCTGGGTGACCCTCTTCGGCGCCCTCTGTGGCGTGACCGGACTGGTCCCCATCTTCCCGTACGTGGGGGGCGGAGGATACGTGCCGCTGACCACCCCGCTCTGCGCCATCGCCCCACTGCTGCTGGGGCCGGTGGGCGGGGTTGTCGCCGCGGCGGTCGGTGGGCTTATCGGGATGTTTATCGCCCCCGCCGCCTACCCCCTCCAGATTGTGGACATCTTCCTCAACGCGATTCTCCCGGCCCTCTTCGTCGCCCTGATGGTGCGGGATGACCGCCTGTGGAAGGTGACCGTTCCCCTGTTCATCGTCCTGGGGATCGCCGGATGGCTGGTGCCATTCTACGTTCCCGGCGCGGCGGCAGGATTCGGCAAGGTGCCGGAACCCCTTTATTTCATTATGGCTGGCCTCTACTGGATTCCGTCCACCATCATCGCCGCCACGCCGCTGGGGACTCGCCTGATCCCCCGCTGGGTCGTCTCCCAAAACCGCGCCCAGCGGTACGGCGGCGTCTTCCTGGCGATTCTGGCAGCACTGTTCGTCTGGTGGCTGCCATGGACTCGTCCCTACTGGTATCTCTTCAACTTCTCCGCCGAACTGGGCGTGGCGACCCACGTCGCTTACTCCTGGTGGGTGCCGGCACTCTCCGCGATCACCGCGGTGATCACCATCCCCATCGTGGAGGCACTGGAGCGCAGCGGACTGCCCAAAATTGAGGGCGCGATCTGGTAATCCGAAAGCCTTCCCAGAAGCCCATCGTCAGAAGGGCGGGGGCATCCCCCACCCCACCGCCCCCGCCCATCCTCAAAAACCTACCCATATCCTCAGGAGGCCGATTGCGCGAAGATAGCGCCATATCGTTAGAGAACGTGACGTTCACCTACGAGGGAGACGTCGTCGCCCTGCGCGACCTGAACCTCACTGCGCGCCGGGGGGAATTTGTGGTTGTCCTGGGCGCCAATGGAGCGGGCAAATCCACCCTCTGCTACCTGACCAGCGGCATCGTCCCCCACATCTACGGCGGCCGACGGCGGGGAAACGTCCGCCTGGTGGACCTGGACCCCTGGGACGAGCCCCTCTATATCACCGCGCAGCGCTGCGGTGTGTTGATGCAGGACCCAGAGGTACAACTGTTTATGCCCACGTTGAAGGCCGAGTTGGCCTTCGGACCGGCGAACCTGGGAGTACCGCGGGAGGAAATCCTGCGTCGGGTCCAGGAGGCACTGGCGCTGGTCCGGCTGGAAGGGCTGGAGGAGCACAACCCCCGCGACCTCTCCGGTGGGCAGAAACAGCGCGCCGCCCTGGCCTCGGTGCTGACCATGCAGCCCCAGGTATTGATTCTGGATGAGCCCACGTCGCAGTTGGACCCGCTGGGCCGCTGGGAAGTCGGGGAGGCGATTGAGCGATTGAAGCGCGCGGGCGACCTGACCATTGTGATGACCACCCACGAGACCGAAGAAGTCCTGCACCTGGCCGATCAGGTGCTGGTACTGGAGGGGGGAGAAACTATCCTGCAGGGCTCTCCTGCGGAGGTATTCTCCCAGACACGGCGTCTGGAACAGGCGGGGGTAAAAACTCCGGCGCTGATCCAGATTCAGGCGCGTCTCGGGCTAAAGGATGCCGACCGACCGGGCGGTTGGAGCCTCACCGTCTCCGAAGTAGCGGATCGGGTCCGAGAGGCCCTTGGGAAGGGGCAGTTGGCCCTGAGGCCGGAGGCCGTCCCTCCGCCGCCCGCTCTCCACAACAGCGGCCCGGTTGTTCTGGAGGCCCGCAACCTGACCGTGGAGTACCCCGGCCCGCCGCCAGTGACCGCCCTGCGGGACGTCCGTCTGGAAATCCGGCAGGGGGAGTTCGTGGGCATCATCGGCCAGAATGGGTCGGGGAAGAGCACTCTTGTGAAATGCTTTGTCGGACTACTGCGCCCGAAAAAGGGTGAGGTCATGTTCCAGGGGCAGAATCTGCGCCGGTTCTCGGTGGGGGAGATCGCCCGCCGGATCGGACTGGTGCTCCAGAACCCCGACTACCAGTTGTTCACCGTGTCCTGCCGGGACGAGGTCCGTTTCGGGCTGCGCAACGTCGGAGTGCCCGAGGAAGAGATAGACCCGCGGGTGGATGAAGCGCTGCGGCGGGTCGGTCTGGAGGCGTATGCGGACCTCTTTCCCTTCCGCCTATCCTTTGGCGACCGGCGCAAACTGGCCGTGGCCGCGACGATGGCCCTGGGGCCGGAAGTGCTGATTATGGACGAACCAACAACGGCCCAGGACCACCGGGGCCGCTACCAACTGGCCGAACTGGCCCGCCGTTTCCACGAAGAAGGGGGCACCGTCCTGATGATCACCCACGATGTGGACCTGATCGCCCGGTACGCCCAGCGGCTGATCGTAATGCACGAAGGGCGCATTCTGCTGGACGGCCCCACCCCCGAGGTCTTCGCCCAGGTGGAGGAACTCCGGAAGAGTTTCGTGGTGCCCCCGGTTGCCGCGCAACTGGCCCAGGCCCTGGCCCCTCTGGGTGTGCCGCCGCACATAACGACGTTAGACGAACTGACCCGCGTCCTGGTTCCCCGGACGCCCCAGGTGGAGGGAGAGTAATGCAACCGGCATTCCGCTATACCCATCTGAATACTCCCATCCACTGCCTGCATCCCCTGGTCAAACTGGCCTACCTGCTGCTGACGCTGGTGCTGGTGATGTACCCCATCCGCCTGACCGATATGCCCATTCTGCTCATCTGGCTGGGGTTTTCAGCCCTTCTATGGGCTCTGGCGCGCATTGAACCGCGCCGCTTCGCCACGCTGTTCAAGATTCTGCTGGGGACCTTCGTCTTCCTCATCCTGATCCAAGGGTTCACCTACCGGGGAGGGCAGACGCCGCTCATTGTTCTGGGGCACCTGAAACTCTGGGAGGCTGACCTGGGGGTCATCACCCGAGAGGGGGTTTGGTTCGGGCTGGTGCTCAGCGTCCGC
The DNA here is from genome assembly GCA_937138275.1 of uncultured Chloroflexota bacterium. Classification (GTDB taxonomy): domain Bacteria; phylum Chloroflexota; class Anaerolineae; order B4-G1; family DUEL01; genus SpSt-77. The sequence continues at coordinate 3,228 of CAKZOY010000470.1, read as the reverse complement.
ATCTTAGCCGCGACGTCGGCGCTCCCCCTCTTCGTGATGACCACGCCCACATCGGCCATTATGAGCGCGATGGGGAAACTGCGCGTTCCCCCCACCGCTACGTTCATGTTCGTCAGCGCCCTTTCCTTCACCACGTTGCTCTTTGAGATGTGGTCGTCCATCGTGGACGCACAGAAACTCCGGGCATTTGACATAGACGCGATGAACCCGATCCGCCGCGCGTTCCGGGCCTACATCCCCATCATCACGCCGCTGATCCTGCTTCTTTTTCGCAAGGCCAACGATTTCCAGATCGCCCTGGAGACGAAAGGATTCGGCGCACCGGTTCGTCCCACCGAAATAGAAGTTTTAACAACCCGTCCGGCCGACTACTTCTGGCTGGCGCTGATCGTCGGCGTCTTCGGGTTGTGTACGGTATTGAAGTTCGCCTGAACAATGGACAGGAGGCCCACCGTGGACAAGTATCCCTCTTACGACGAACTCTACGCCCGCCTGAGCGACTTACTGGCCCCCTGCCTGGCCCAGGACTGGCCCAATCTGCCGGTAGAGCGGGCGGAAGGGGTCTACCTCTACGCGCGGGACGGCCGCCGCTACCTGGATTTCCTTTCCGGCTTCGGGGCCTGCAACGTGGGGCACAACCATCCGCGCGTCGTGGCGGCGGCGCGGGAGCAGATGGAGCGGATGGTCCACGCCCCGCTGGGGGTGATCGCCCACGAGGCGGCGCTGCGACTGGCATGGGAACTGGCCCAGGTCACCCCCGGCGGCGCCGATATGTTCTTCTTCGGCAACAGCGGCGCCGAGGCGGTGGAAGGGGCGATCAAACTGGCCCGCTACGTCACCGGGCGGTGCGGCATCATCGCCTTTCTGGGCGGTTTCCACGGACGCACGATGGGCGCCGTTTCCGTTACCACCTCCAAAGTGCGCTACCGCACCGGCCACGGGCCGTTTCTCCCCGATGTCTACTACGCCCGCTTCCCATACCCCTTCCGTTCCTCCGCCCCCGATCCGGTCGCGTGCGCGCGGGAGGCGCTGGAGGACATAGAGCGATTGTTTGAGTACGTGATCGCTCCGCAGGACGTCGCGGCGTTTCTACTGGAGCCGATCCAGGGGGAGGGAGGCTACGTTATCCCGCCGCGGGAATGGCTGGTGGAACTGCGTCGCATTGCCGACGAGTACGGCATCCTGCTGATTTTTGACGAGGTCCAGACCGGCTTCGGACGAACGGGGGAATGGTTCGCCGCCCAGGCCTTCGGGGTGGAGCCGGATATCCTCTGCCTGGCGAAAGGGATCGCCAACGGCTTCCCGCTGGGAGCCGTCGCCGCCCGCCGCGATTTGATGAAGCGGTGGGGTCCGGCGTCCCACGGCACCACCTATGGCGGCAGTCCCATCTCCTGCGCCGCGGCGCTGACGGTGCTGGCGGTCATTCGGGAGGAAAATCTGCTGGAGAACGCCCGCATTCAGGGGGCGTATATGCTGGAACAACTCCGCCGGTTCCGGGCGGAATCCCCCATCGTTGGGGACGTGCGCGGGGTGGGCCTGATGATTGCGGTGGAGTTCGTCCGTCCGGGCTCCAGAGACCCCAACCCGGAGGCGGTCTCCCGCATACTGCAGCGGGCGCTGGAGGGCGGCCTGCTCCTCTACCCCTGCGGCCACTGGACGCAGACCATCCGCCTGATCCCCCCGCTGACGATCACGCGCGAGCAGGTGGAGGAGGGGCTATCCATTTTCCGTCGGGCGGTACTGGCCGAATCCTGACTCTACGGGGTCTTCTCTATGACGATTTCCCACGAACCCATCCGGTCGCCTTCGGGGCACATCTGGAGGGTCAGGCCGGAGAGGATGGGGGCGTTGGGCTCCTCCACGCTCAGGGCGTAGAAAACACCCGGCTGGAGCACAAAGTCGGCGTAGCCGGGGCTGATCCAGGGGCGCATCCCGGTGACGGCCCGGTCCGCGCCATCGGCCCAGAGGAGCCAGAGCACCACGCCGGATAGCGGCTGGGGGCCTGCCGGGGTGGGCGTCACGCGGCGGGGAGCGGGGGTCGGAGTGGGGGGAGGCGGCCCCTGCACCCAGATGCGCAGTTGCCCCGATTCCCCCTCACAGACCAGGTTCTGGGCGACCACCCGGTAAGGGGAAGGGACGGGGGAGGGGAGAAAGGGGGCCGTAGAAGACGGAGAAGGAGTCGGAGACGGAACCGCTGTGGGAGCGGTCCCCGGTTCAGCCGTAGGCGCCGGGGTCGGAAGGACACCTCCGGTGGGAGGGGCCGGGGTCTCCAGATAAATCCGCATCGCCGGAGTGTAGACGCCGAGGCGCTGGGCCAGAAGGCTCAGTTTACGCATCGTCGGCGCGGGCTGACCGTGAGCCACGTAGGCCTCTATCATCGCCGCCAGCGCGTCCTGCACGTCCTCTTGCCGCAACCCCTTCAGCCGGGCAACGGCCCGGTCCATATCCCCGTCCGCCACATACCCCAGAGCCGCCAGCCGAATCCATTCGTGCCGGTAATCGCTGCGCAGAAGGGGGGGAGTCGTGTTGTAGAGTTGAACGGGGTCAATCAGCCAGGAGTAGACCAGCCCCAGCGTCAGTCCCAGGACCAGGCCCAGAGCCCCCGTGAGGAATCGCATTCTGGGGCTCACGGCGCGCCTCCCAGATATGGCAACATCGCCGGGGTCGCGGCGTCCAGCGCCTGGGCCAACCGCACCAGCATCCGGATGTCGCCGGGGCGGCCGCTCTGGACGATCAGCGTCTCGGTCAGTTCTATCAGGGGGCGTTCCGGCTGTTCCGGGTCCAGGCGCGCCAGCCGTTCTCGGGCTGTCTCTGAGTTTCCTTCCACCTGGTAAGCCGCGGCGACCATGAGAATGTAGTCGTTGCGGTAGTCCTGGCGCAGTTGCGCGGGGGCGGTGTTGGTGTACTGGACGGGCCAGAGGACCCAGCCGACGAGGAGGCCCAGGGCGATGCCCAGGACCAGAGCGATGAATCCCCACAGGAGTGCGTTCCGCATAGGGGTCACCTGAAACGTGAAGGTGACGGCCGGTAGAGGCTGACCGTCACCTCTGTAGAGAGTGCCGGAGGTGGGAGTCGAACCCACATGAGCCGAGCCCACACGATTTTGAGTCGCGCGCGTCTGCCTGTTCCGCCACTCCGGCCTTCCGGCAAATAGTATAACTGCAAACGGGTTTTTCGTCAAATGCCGATACCCCTGCACACGGGTGTATTTCAGTTCTATGGCGTAAC
>CAKZOY010000469.1 GCA_937138275.1 uncultured Chloroflexota bacterium | reverse complement strand
AATCTGCAATTTGCAATCTGCAATTTGCAATCTGCAATCCGCTATGCCCCTCCTCATTGACGGCCACAACCTGATCGGGCGGATGCCGGGGATGAGCCTGGCGGACCCCGATGACGAGGCGGAACTGGTACGACGGGTGCGCCTCTACTGTCGGCGCCACCGGCGGCGGGCGACCGTCGTTTTTGATGCCGGTATCGTCGGGGGGACGTCCTCAGCCCTCAGCACCCCCGAAGTGGAGGTCATATTCGCCCCGTCCGGCCGTCGCGCCGATGAGGTGATCCGGCAGCGCCTCCGGAAACTCCGCGATCCTCAGGGGTGGCTGGTCGTCTCCTCCGACCGGGAAATCCAGCGCACTGCCCGGGAGGTGGGCGCGCGGGTGGTCTCATCGGAGGAGTTTGTGACCGCTATGCGGACTTCTCCCCCATCCCGGGAAGAGCGGTCTCCAACCCTTTCCGAGGACGAGATTCAGGAGTGGCTGGACCTGTTCCGGCGACGGAAAAGATAAGACCCGTCCTTTTTTTCCCAAGACAACCCAACGAAAGGGGGCACAATGAGCACCAATCTTCTGGTCAACGGCGACTTTGAGCGCGGATGGGACGGCACCCACCACCGGTGTCTTGTTTTCCCGGTAAATGGGACGCCCTACGAGCGGGAGGCTGGGGAAATCGCCTGTCCTGCCGGGTGGACGGCGTGGTATCGCCACGGGCTTCCGGTGGAACACGACCCGCAGAACGGCGTGGGCTGGTGCGCCCCGGAGGTGCGGCCCTGTGGCCTCACCCCTGACCCTCTCCGCGTCCGTAGCGGGAACTGGGGGTGCCTGCTTTTCACCTTCTCCCGCATCCACGATGCCGGGCTCTACCAGCAGGTACGGGTAACCCCTGGAACACAGTTAAAGTTAACCGCCTGGGCGCACGCATGGAGCACGAAATGGGGACATCCCAACGAGGACAACCCGCGCTGGAGCGACGGATGCGGGACGAACGCCTTTTACGCCGAGGAGGGCTCGCCGGGCCTGAACGACGACCTGCGCAACTTCACCTTCTGGGTGGGAATTGACCCCACCGGCGGGAAAAACCCCTACGCGCCGACAGTGGTCTGGGGCAAAGGCGCGCATATCTACAACGCCTACCGCCAGGTGCCCCCAGCGGAAACGGTCGCCCAGTCCGGTACGGTCACCATTTTTCTGCGCTCCCGTTCCCTCTGGCCCTTCAAACACAACGACGCCTATTGGGAGGATGTAGTACTGGAAGTGGTGAGTGCGATCCCCCGGGTCCAGATGACGGCCGAGCCCGCCTCCCCGGAGGTCGGCCAGACCGTCCGGATCACCGCCCGGGCCGACCAGCCCATGCCCTCCGTGAATCTGCGCGTGACCGATCCGGACGGCACCACTGTCCCGACGACGCCCGTTTCGGTTACACCGCCCGATCCTTCCGTCCGCCTCTGGGAGTTCGCCCCCCAGAAAGCGGGGAGTTACTCCGCCGCGCTTTTCGCCGAAGGGGTGACCGCTCCTCTGGCCCAGATTGCCCTCCCGGTACGACCCAAAATATGGGGGTTACCGCGGGAACAGTACGAGCGGACCTACGTGTTGCTGCCGCCCGGTGCAGGTGCGGCATGGGTGCGGGCGATTCTGGATAGCGGAGCCTGGGACCGCCGTCGCTGGACCATCGGCGGCAGCGCCGACGACGCCGGGATCGGCGCGCTCCTGAGCAAGACCGTCATCGCCATCAATCCGAGTCTCTGGCCGGGCGACCTGGAGGCCTTCTTCCGCCAGTACTACCCCGGCACCCGGTATGTGCCCCTGACCGCGGCGACGCCGGAGGAACTACGGCGGAAACTGGAGCGGATGTAGAAGAGATGGGCGGCGGCAAAGCCGCCGCCCCTCATATCCGGGCTATAATCCGGCCCGGCAAGTCATCCCGGTTCTCCAGCGTCACTTCCAGCACATAGGCGTGGGGGAATCGCGCCAGCATCTCCTCCACCAGTTCCGGGCGGACCACGACCAGGCCGAGGCGAAACGCGCCCCTGCGGAGCGTTTCCAGCCCCACGGCCCAGCCCTCCCCGCGCAGTTCCAGGGGTCCCAATTCGTCCACGACCAGCAGGTCGCAGGGAGTGCTCTGGGCGAGAATCTCCGCCCCCCAGGCCAGCGCGGCCGGGTCAAACAGGAACCGACCCACGCGGACACCCGCCGGGTCGGTCGTCGTCAGCGGGCGGCGCAGGCCGGTGCGGACGCTCACCACGACCCGCTGGTCTTCGTCTTCCCGCAGGGTCAGCAGGCCGGCGCAGGAGAAGCCTGCCTGCTGCGCCAGCGCAACGGCCCGGAGACAGACGGTGGTCTTGCCCACGCCGCGCGGGCCGGTGAGCAGGAAGATCGCCGGTTCGGGGGGATGAAAACGGTGGGGGATTTTCGGCGGCTTCGCCGCCGAAAATCCCCCACCGCGCGTGTTCTTATCCGACGCGTACACGGTTCGGTGAATCGGCCTCATGGGCCGTCCGGAACAGTCCCTCCTATAGCCCTGGCGAAGGGTTGACCGGGAAGAAACATACCCCCACCGTCCCCGGACCCGAATGGACTGCCAGGGCTGGAGAGAGGCTGGTGACAATCACCTCCACACATTCAAACCGCTCCAGCACCTGATCCCGCAGTTGCTTCATCCGGTCCAGCGCCGCCACGTGGGTGAAGGCCACCTTGATGGGGGCCCGTTTGCCCACCCGATCCTCCATCAACTCTGTCATGCGGGCGTAGGCTTTGGACAGACTGCGGGCGGTCCCCAGCGCCGTGATCACCCCGTCCTCCATCCCGATGAGCGGCTTGATGTTCAGCAGCGTCCCCACCAGATGCTGGGCCCGCCCGATGCGACCGCCCATATGCAGATAGCGAAGCGTATCCGCCGTCTGGATCATCATCGCTTTGCGGGCTACTTCCCGGGCCCGGTCCGCCACCTCCCGAAAACTCTGCCCCGCCAGCGCCGCCCGGGCGGCCTCAATCGCCGCCCACCCATGGGCCATGGCGACCTGCAGGGTGTCTATAACCTCCACCTGAAGGCGCGGCAATCGCTCCTTCAGAATCCCCACCGCTGCCCGGCAGGACTGAAATGCCCCGCTCCCTTTGGAGGTCATCGTCAGAGCCACAATTTCGCGCGTTCGCTCCGCCAGCCGTTGCAGGCCGGTCAGGTAATCCCCAGGACTGGGGTTGGACGTGGTCGGCAGCGTACTGGCCTGTTCCAGGTACTGCGCCAGGGTGTCGGTATCTATGTCCACCTCGTCCCGCAGCGTCTCCAGACCGCGATGGACATAATACGGCACCAGTTCAATCCCCAGTTCCTCGGCCAGCGGTCGGGGAATGCTGGCCGTTGTGTCGGTCAGAATTCCGACGGTGTCCATTACTCCCTCCTTTCTTCACACGGGAACAGGCGCCCCTGAAGGGATGAGCGCCTTCACCAGCATATAAATCAGAATCGCCAGAACAACGACGGCCGCGAGGACCAGGGCCCCCATCAGCAACATCCGCTCCTGCCGGTCGCGCTCGGCCTGAGCGGCTGCCAGGGCCCGCCGCCGCTCCTCTTCTTCGGCCCACCACCGGCGCAGCCGCTCCTGGGAGGCGGCCTCCGTCTCGGCCTTGATTTTCGCCGCCTCCCTCCGCACGCGCTCCAGATGCTCCTGGGTGGATGTCGGCGCACGCGTTTCCAGAATAAAACTCAACACATCCAGTAGATGCCCGCACTGGGAGCAGTATTTCGCTTCCGGCAGGTTCACTGCCTCGCAGTGGGGACAGGTGCGCCCGGTGATTTCGTACATCGTGCCGCAGTAGGCACATGTCAGTATACCATCTGGATCGGGGATTAGCATCGTACTCCCGCAGCCCGAACAGCGTAGAACTCCTTTCGTTGACTTCATCATCTGTCCCTCCTCACTGTCCCAGCAGGCGGTTCGGTAGCAGGATGTGATAGTAGAACCCGTTCATGCAAATATGTTCCACCGGCCGGTAGTGCTGCCCGATGACCTCCAGAACCGGCTGCGGATAGAACTGCGCCCGGAAGACGACGACGCCGAACTCCTCCGCCTCAATCCGGCGGACGATTTCCGTAGTGTCCAGCAGGCGGTTTTTGTACAGGTTCAGCAGTTGGGTCGGGTTGGTCACCACGGGACGGCCCGCCAGCAGGGAGAACGCCGCTTCCTCGCTGAAGGCTGGCCCGTCGGACGCCCGGACGTAGGCCAGAATCCGCTCCCCGGCCCGGTAGTCGGCCTCGGTGAGGCGGTGGCCCAACTGGGTGTAGCCGCCGCTGTCGTAGTAGGCGAAGGTGGTACAATCTCCCCGGATGTTCCGGTCGGCCACGCCCAGCAGGCGCGCCAGCGGGCCGAAGACAGGCCCATCGGTGGGCATATGCAGGTTGAAGGCGGCCTGGAGCAGGAAGAGGACGGGCACTGCGAGAGCCATCGCGTCTTTCAGACGGGGCCAGCGGCGGGGGAGTGCCTCGCTCAACCGGGCCAGCACCCGTCCCGTCAGGATGCAGGCCGCAGCGACGGATGTGGTAAAGTAGGCCGGACCCGCTCCCCACTTGCCGCTGAGCAGCCCCATCCCGAAGGCCAGCACAAACCAGATGCTGTAGACCGACAGGCGGTCCCAGAACAGTTCCCACACTACCATCCCCGCGGCCAGCAGAATGAGCACCGGGTGCAGGCGCAGCCACCAGTTCAGAAAGAGAATCGTCTGGCGGTAGTCAAACTCGTTGACGTTGGCGTGGATGATGTTGACCATCCACTGCCCGCCCGTGGCGCGGTCTATCAGCCAGAAAATCCCCCCGGCGACGACGGCCAGTCCCGCACCCCCAATCAGCGCCCGGCGGATGTCCCGCAGGAAGACGAACCCCAGCGCCGCCGCGACGGTGAAGACCGCCAGTTGTTTGGTGTACCCTGCGCAGAGCAGGAGAAACAGTCCCAGCAAGAAATACCGGTCGCCATGGCGGGGATGCTGGAACCGGGCGATCGCCACTATCGCCAGGGTCTCAAACATTACCATGGTCATGTGCAGGCGGCAGAGGGGGCCGATCTGGTAGACGATGTTGGACGCCAGAAAGGCCAAGCCGGCCAGAGTGGGGAGGGCCCAGCGCAGGACGCCGGGCGTTGCCCGTTCCGCGCACTCCCGCCGCACGGCCCAGGCGATCGCCGCCGCAGTGATCAGAGTGGCGGCGAAGGAGACCAGTCTCCCGGCTATGAGGCGGGGGCCGAAAACCTCCAGCAATGGAACGATGAGCAGATGGAAGAGGGGCGGGTAATTGGAGCCGTAAAATGGGAAAGTACTGTTATCCCGGTACGGCCACTCCCCCTGGCGGAAGAGGACGGCATCGTAGAGTTCAAACCCCTCCCCCTGGTCGTAGTCGTAGGGCCAGCGGAAGAGGGCAACGGCGTAATCCAGAAAGACGACCAGATACCCGATGAAGACGAGCAGGGCGATGAGGATGAGAAGATGGGTCAAGACGCGCAACCGGGCCTCTCCTGAAAATTCTCACCGCGGAGAACGCAGAGAGCGCAGAGATTTTCTAAATAATTTGCTCTGCATCCTTCGCGCTCTTTGCGGTATATCTCAAGACGCGATTTTGGCGGCGAGCCCCTGGCGGACGATGGCGGCGAAGTCGCCCGCGCGCAGGCTGGCCCCGCCCACCAGGGCGCCGTCAATCTCCATCTCCTGCATAAATTCGGCGATGTTGGCGGGCGTGACGGAGCCTCCGTACTGAATGCGGATGGCCTGGGCGACATCGTCTCCGTAGAGTTCGGCAAGGGTGCCGCGGACCACTTCGCCGATGATGCGGGCGGCATCCGGGCCGTAGGCGGGGACGCCGGTGCCGATGGCCCAGATGGGCTCGTAGGCTACCACCACCCGCTGCGCCTCCTCCGCGCTCACTCCGGCGAACGCCGCGCGCACCTGCGCGCCGACGATCGCCTCCGTCTGCCCGGCGCGGTTCTGCTCCAGGTTCTCCCCCACGCAGACGATGGGGGTCAGTCCCCAGGCCAGAGCGGCCCGCAGTTTGCGGTTGACCATCTCATCGGTCTCGCCGAAGTGGGTGCGCCGCTCCGAGTGCCCGATGATGACGCAGTCGCACAGCCCCACCAGCATCCGCGGGGAGACCTCGCCGGTGAAGGCCCCTGCCTCCTCCCAGTGCATGTTCTGCGCGCCGACGCGGATGGAGGAACCCGCCAGCGCCCGTCGCACGGCCTCCAGGGCGGGGAACGGCGGGCAGACGGCGACTTCCATGCCCTCCACCCCCTCCAGCAGAGCGCACAGTTCGGTCACCAGCGCGACCGCCTCATCTATCGTTTTGTGCATTTTCCAGTTTCCGGCGATGAAGGGAATTCGCATGGTGTACCTCATAAGGATACAAGGATACAAGGATGCAAGGATGCAAGGATACAAGGATACAGGAACATAAGGTAAGATACAAGGGGGCAGGGAATGGCTCTCCT
>CAKZOY010000468.1 GCA_937138275.1 uncultured Chloroflexota bacterium | reverse complement strand
CACCGCTCTCCCCAGGAGCAACCTGCTGCAGGATAAAAATCCGACTTTTTCCGCAGCCTCAATGGGAGAGAGAAGGGTGTCGCCGAAGGGAGGGGGTGAGGATGAGATCTCTCCCGCAGCACGGGAGAGAGGCCGGGGGTTCCCTCTTGGCTGAATAGTTACAAATGTTCATCGTTTCCTTGCGAATACGGAAGCGGTAAGAATTCTGGAAAAACCGACAACGATTACCTGGGATTACGATGAAGAAGCGGATGTCTTCTATCACCCCACCGGACAAAGGAGCCAATGACCCATAGCAACCCGACTGCCGTAGCGACTCCATGGCCCCTAGAGGAAGTGGAAGCGCCCCCGCTCACCCTGCGGGAACTGTTCTGGCGCCGCTTCCGCCGCCACAAGATGGCCCTCTTTGGCCTGGCAACCCTCTTTTTGCTCGTCATGTATTCGCTGGGGGGAACCCTCTTCTTCTCCGAAAGTTACGCCAACTTCACCGACACCGCTATGCGCCTTCAGCCTCCTTCCCGCCAGCACCCCTTCGGCACCGACACCGTCGGGCGGGACATCCTGGCCCGTACCATCTACGGCGGGCAGATCTCCCTGCTCATCGGCCTGACGGCCATGATGGTGGAGGTCATCATCGGCGTGACGGTCGGCGCACTGGCTGGATACTACGGCAAGTGGGTGGATAGCATTCTGATGCGCTTCACCGAGGCGATGCTGAACATCCCCCAACTCTTCCTCCTGCTGGTGATGGCCAAGTTTTTCGGCGGGAGAGTGCCCAACCTGACCCTTTTTGGCCGGACATTCAGCGGTAGCGTCGTCGTGATCGTCCTGATTATCGGGGCGACCAGTTGGATGTACCTGGCGCGCATCGTCCGGGCCGAGTTCCTCTCCATCAAGGAGCGGGAGTTCATCCTCGCCGCGCGGGCCACCGGTACGCCCACTGCGCAGATTATCTTCCAGCACATCCTCCCCAATGCCATCGCCCCCATCGTCGTTGCGGCGACGCTGGGCGTCGCCAACGCCATCACGCTGGAGGCGTACATCAGTTTCCTGGGCCTGGGCGTGCAGCCCCCTACCGCCACCTGGGGCAATATGCTGGAAGGGGCGTATAACTACATTGAAACCGCCCCCTGGCTCTGGGCTTTCCCGGGCACGTTGATCGTGCTGACGGTATTGAGCATCAATTTTGTCGGCGACGGCCTGCGGGACGCGCTGGACCCGCGATCTCTGGCCCGCTGAGGAGGCAACCTTGACCCCCCTGCTGGACGTTTGCGACCTCACCGTGCGCTTCTATACCCTGGACGGTGTCGTCCACGCCGTCAACGGCATTTCCTACACCCTGGGAGAGGGGGAGACGCTGGGGATTGTCGGAGAGAGCGGCTGCGGCAAAAGTGTCAGCGTGCTGGCGATTATGCGCCTCATCCCCGACCCGCCCGGCAAAATTGAGGTCGGGCAGGCCCTGTATCGGGGGGAAGACCTGCTCCAGTTGAGCGAGGAGCAGATGGAACAGATTCGCGGGAAGGACATCGCGATGGTCTTCCAGGACCCGATGACCGCGTTCAATCCCGTCCTGACCATCGGCCGCCAGATCGCCGAGACGCTGGTCACCCATATGGGGATGTCCTGGAAGGACGCCTACAACCGGGCCGCCGAATTGCTGACGATGGTGGGCATCCCCGGCGCCGCAGAACGCTGTAAAGATTACCCCCACCAGTTCTCCGGCGGTATGCGCCAGCGGGCGATGATCGCTATGGCTTTGGCCTGCAATCCCAGCATCCTCATCGCCGATGAACCCACTACCGCCCTGGATGTCACCATCCAGGCGCAGATTATTGACCTGGTGAAGCGGTTGCGGGACCAACTGGGAATGTCGGTCATCTGGATCACCCACGACTTGGGCATCATCGCCGGACTGGCGGAACGGGTGCTGGTGATGTATGCCGGATTCATCGTGGAGAAGGGCCGGGTAGACGACATCTACGGCGATCCCCGCCACCCGTACACCATCGCCCTGCTGCGCTCCCTGCCGCGGGTGGACCGCTCCAGCCGCGATCGTCTGGCGACCATCGGCGGATTGCCGCCGGACCTGATCCGGATGCCGCCGGGATGCCCCTTTGCCCCCCGCTGCGCCTTCGTGCGCGACCGCTGCCGTCAGGAGCGCCCGCTCCTCCGTTCCGTCGGCCCCGACCATGAGGCCGCCTGCTGGGTGGACGTGACCACAGGCAAGGAGGTGGCGGGATGAGCCAGGACCAGGTGCTGGTGCGGGTGGAGAACCTGAAAAAGCATTTCCCCATCACGCGCGGCATCCTCATCCAGCGGCAGGTCGGCGCGGTGAAGGCCGTGGATGGGATCACGTTTGACATCTATCGGGGAGAAACGCTGGGGCTGGTGGGCGAGAGCGGCTGCGGGAAAACCACCGCCGGGCGGACCATCCTGCTCCTCTACCGCCCCACCGAGGGGCGGGTGATCTTTGATGGGGTAGACCTTACCGCGTTGAAAGGAGAGGCGCTTCGTCGGATGCGCCGCCGGATGCAGATCGTTTTTCAGGACCCCTTCGCGTCCCTGAATCCGCGGATGACCATCGCCCGCATCATCGGCGAGCCGATCCGGGTGCATAAACTGGTTTCGTCCCGCCAGGAAGAGATAGAGCGGGTCCAGGAGTTGCTCCGTCTGGTGCAACTGAACCCCCGTTTCATCAACCGCTACCCCCACGAATTCTCCGGCGGTCAGCGGCAGCGCATCGGCATTGCCCGCGCCTTGGCCTCCGACCCCGAATTCATCGTCTGCGACGAGCCGATTTCGGCGCTGGACGTCTCCATCCAGGCCCAGATTGTGAACCTGCTGGAGGACCTGCAGGACCAGTTGGGGCTGACCTACCTCTTCATCGCCCACGACCTGAGCATGGTGCGGCACATCTGCGACCGGGTGGCGGTGATGTACCTGGGCCGGATTGTGGAACTGGCCCCCAAGGACGAACTTTACGACCACCCGCTGCACCCGTACACCCAGGCGCTACTCTCCGCCGTGCCGGTGCCCGATCCGGCGGTGGAGCGGACCCGTCGGCGGATCATCCTGGAGGGGGACGTCCCCAGCCCGGTCAACCCGCCGCCGGGGTGCCGGTTCCGCACCCGCTGCCCACTGGCCACGCGCTGCCCCGATGAGGAGCCCCGGTGGCAGGACGTGGGCGGCGGGCATTGGGTGGCGTGTCATCAGATATGAAGCAGGAAGCGGGAAGCAGGAAGCAGGAAGCGGGAAGCAGGAAGCAGGAAGCGGGAAGCGGGAAGCAGGAAGCAGGTAGCAGGTAGCGGGAAGCAGGTAGCAGGAAGCAGGTAGCAGGTAGCAGGAAGCAGGTAGCAGGTAGCAGGAAGCAGGAAGCGGGAAGCGGGAAGCAGGAAGCAGGAAGCGGGAAGCAGGAAGCAGGAAGCGGGAAGCAGGAAGCAGGAAGCGGGAAGCAGGAAGCAGGAAGCGGGAAGCGGGTAGCAGGTAGCGGGAAGCAGGTAGCAGGAAGCGGGAAGCGGGTAGCAGGTAGCGGGAAGCAGGTAGCA
>CAKZOY010000467.1 GCA_937138275.1 uncultured Chloroflexota bacterium | reverse complement strand
TTACGTTTTACGTTTTACGCATTACGTGTTACGTGTTGCGTATTCCGCAACGACCCACTCCCACAGCCGCCGGATGCCCTCTTCTACCCCCACTTTCGGCTTCCAGCCCAGTTCTCGCTCTGCCTTGCGGATGTCGGAGATGTAGACGCGCTGGTCGCCGGGGCGCCAGTCGCCGCGGGAGACGGGGATGGGACGGCCCAGCAACCGTTCCAGCAGCGGGCCGAACTCCGCCCAGACGGAAAGGGTGTTCTCCGGCCCCCCGCCGATGTTGTAGATTTCCCCCGCTGCCCGGTCTATTTGGGCGACCGCCGCGTCGTAGACGTCCAGCAGGTCGTCTATGAAGAGCACGTCCCGCACCTGCTTGCCGTCCCCATAAATCGTGATGGGCTGACCGGTGACGGCAGCGATGATGAACCAGGCTACCCACCCCTGGTCCTCCATCCCCTGCTGGTGGGGGCCGTAGATGCAGGACTGGCGGAAGACGACGGTGGGCAGGCCGTAGATGCGGGCGTAGTCCCGGGTGTACTGGTCGCCGCAGCCTTTGGAATTCCCGTACGGCGAGTGAAAATCCAGCGGCCGCGTCTCCGGCACCCCCAGCGGGAGGTCGCGGTAGCGGTAACGGGTCGCCTCCTCCACCACGACCACGTCCTCCATGCCCCCGTAGACTTTGTTCGTGGAGGCGTAGAGGAAGACGGGGTTCCGTCCGGAGAGCCGGGCGGCCTCCAGGGCGTTGAACGTCCCCAGGGCGTTGACCTCAAAATCGGTGCGCGGGTCGGCGACGGAGGTGGTGACGGCGACCTGCGCCGCCAGGTGAACGATGACGTCGGCATCGCGGGCGGCCTCCCGCAGCGCGTCAAAGTCCCGCACATCCGCGATGATCAACTCAAAGGCATGCTCTCCGTGTTCGGCCCCCAGCCAGTCCAGATTTTTCTCCGTCCCCGGACGGGAGAGGTTGTCGTAGATGGCGACTTCTTCCCCCCGGTTCAGCAGATGGTGGGCGTAGTTGATGCCGATGAATCCGGCGCCTCCAGTGATGAGGTATCGTCGGGTCAATGTTCCTCCGAAGGGGGCTGAGGATTTGCAGTCAGCGCCTCCGCCGAGCGGGCCACACCTCCCAGCGTCAAACTCTCCTGCGCCAGGCCGATGAGGCCCAGAACGGCGACGAGGATGTACTGGAACGCGTGGATGGCAAAGGCAGCGGTGACGGCCTGGTCGGTGGGCACCTGGAAGGGGATGGTCAGCCCGTAGCGGGCGATGGCGTGGAAGACCCCCACGGCGCTGGGGGAGGAGGGGATAGCCATCCCCAGCCCCAGGATGCAGACCAGGAAGGGGGCCGCCAGGAAGGGGGGCTGGGGGATGAAGGCGCGCAGGAGGGCCCAGTAGATGAGGACGACGAAGGCCCAGGCGATCGCCGACCAGAGGATAAGCGCCAGGCCGCGTCGGCCGGAGCGCAGGGGGGCCAGGCCGTCAAAGAGGCCGTCCAGCGCCCGCGCCCAGCGCTCGGCGTCCAGGCGGGGGACGCGCGCCAGCCCCCAGCGGATGGCCCGCCGACCCCAATCGGGGCGGAAAGCCATCAGGAGCAGGACGGCCGACGCCGCCAGGGCCAGCCCACCGGCAAGGATTCCCGCGCTCACGGCCTCGCCGGACCCGGCCACAAAGGGGGCCACCATCCCCAGCATCGCCACGACCGCCAGCATATCCAGCACCCGCTCCACGACGACGGTGGAAAGGGCCGCTGCGATGGAGACCTCTCCGGTCCGTCCGACCACCACCGCGCGGGCCGGGTCGCCCAGGCGGAGGGGGAGGACGTTGCTCACCAGGTAGCCGATGTTGGTCACCCAGAAGGAGCGGGCCAGGCTGACCTGCGGGCCCAGGAGAATCCGCCAGCGGACGGCGCGCGCCAGCAGATATGCCACGACGGCGCCTGCCGCGGGGATCAGGTAGAGGTAATCCGCCTGGGCCAGAGTCCGGGCAACCTCCCTCAGGTCAATCCCGATCAGCGCCAGCACCAGCGCGGCGACGCTGATGACCAGCCCGATAACTGTCTGCCATTTTCGTTTCATAAGCAATGCCACCGGAAATTTCGGGGGGTTTCGGGGCGGGCGGCGCAGCCGCCCGCCCCGAAACCCCCTCCTCCTACAGCCCCAGTGCCTCCCGGAGCCGCTCCAGGAAGGTGGGCTGGCGCACCTCCACGACCGATTCCCCGCCCAGGGTCGCCGCCAGTTTCTGGAAAAGTTCCCGCTGCTGGGGGGTCAGTTTCGTCGGCACCTCCACGCGCGTCAGAATGAGCAGGTCGCCGCGGCCCTCCCGTCGCAGGTGGGGCACCCCCCGTCCCCGCAGGCGGAGAATGGCGCCGGTCTGCGTGCCCGGCGGAATGTCTATCTGCTCCTCCCCCTCTAGGGTGGGGACGGTGACCCGCGCGCCCAGTGCCGCCTGCGCGACGTTGATAGCCAGTTCCACCAGAAGGTCGTCGCCGTGGCGACGGAAATACGGATGCGGCTCCACCTCCAGGACGACGTAGAGGTTCCCCGGTGGCCCGCCGCGCTCCCCCGGCTCTCCTTCCCCCGCCAGCCGAATCTGCGTCCCGGTGTCCACTCCCGCCGGGATGTTGACGGTCAACTTCCGGTACGCGTACACCTTTCCCTGGCCGCGACACTGGGAGCAGGGGGTGTGGATAACCTCCCCCAGTCCGCCGCAGACCGGGCAGGTGGTCACGTTGACGAAGGAGCCGAAAATGGTGCGCTGGACCTGGCGCACCTGTCCGGTGCCGCCGCACTCGCCGCAGCGGACGGGGGTGGTGCCCGGCGCGGCGCCGCTTCCGCGACACTCCGGGCAGGTCTCCATCCGGGCGACTTCTATCTCCTTCTGGCAGCCGAAGACCGCTTCTTCAAACTTCAGCCGCAGGTCGTAGCGCAGGTCTGCCCCCCGCCGGGGGCCGCGCCGACGGGTCGTCGTCCGGAAACCGAAGCCCAGATCGCCGAAGACTTCCTCAAAAATCTCAAAGGGGTCACGGAAGCCGAAGTCAAAACCGGCCCCCGGCGGCCCGACGGTGCCGAAACGGTCGTAGGCGGCCCGCTTATCGGGATCGGAGAGGACCTGGTAGGCCTCGTTGATCTCCTTGAAACGGGCCTCAGCGTCCGGCTCGGTGGAGACGTCGGGATGGTACTTACGGGCCAGTTGACGGTACGCCCGTTTGATCTCATCCTGCGATGCGTTGCGGCTGACGCCCAGTATCTCGTAGTAATCCCGTCTTCCGTTCATTCGGCCATCACCTGGGCGGGAACCGTACCCCTTCCAGTCCTCTGAAATGTTCGTCCTTTGTCCACAGCGTTGCACGATGCAGGCGGGCAGTGGCCAGAATCAGACTGTCGGCCATAGATAGTTTGTGTTGAATGGACAATTGGGCAGCATATAGGGCGACTTCCGCTGTAATGTCCACGATCCGGCCGGTGTACAGAACCCCTACCGCTGCCAGAGCAGCATCCTCCCCCAGCAAAAGAGTCAGGCGCTTGAAGACCTCATACAGGCAGGCGGTGGGCACGATCAGATTTTCGCTATCCTGGATGGCAGGGGCGAAAAATTCGGCGTGTTCGCCGTCGGCGAAATACTCCAGCCATCCTGAAGAGTCCACGACATTCATCGCGTTTCGTCCTCTTCTTCGCGCCCCACGTCGGTATCAATACCAGGGAACATTCCTCGCGCGTCCTCCACGGGTGGGACGACGACCAGGCGCAAGGTGTTTCCCATAGGGATGAAGACGACTTTCTGCCCAGGTTTCAGCCCCAATCGCTCGCGCGCAGCGCGCGGGATGACCACCTGGTATTTGGATGAGACAGTTGCTGTGTATATTTTTACGTTATCCATAACGAACACCTTATCGTAATACGATTATAGCATCTTTCCCCATATCGGCAACGTTTGTGCGATGAGGGCTTGTGCAGCGAATCCCTTTCGGGGAGCAGCGTGTCTATATCTTCGGATAGACCGGCTCTTCGCCCCGGCGAGCGCCGGCTTCCTCCATCGCCTTGTACAGCGCGGCCATCGCCTCCCGCACCCGGGCGCCATCCTCGCTCCCGATGGCCGTCTGGACCTCCGCGATTTTCGCCTCTATTCGGCGACGGGCCGCTTCGGGCAGCAGGTCCCCCATCTCTTGCAGGAGTTTTCGGGCTGCGTAGACCAGCCCATCGGCCATATTGCGGGTCTCCGCCCACTCCTTCTTGCGCTGGTCCTCTTCCCGATGGGCCTCCGCGTCCCGGACCATCCGCTCTATCTCCTCGGAACTCAGCCCGCTGGACGGGATAATCTGCATGCTCTGCTCCCGTCCGGTGGCCTTGTCCCGCGCCGAGACGTGGAGGATGCCGTCGGCGTTGATGTCAAAGGTCACCTCAATCTGGGGGACGGCGCGCGGGGCCGGGGGGATGCCGTCCAGAATGAACCGCCCCAGACTGACGTTGTCGGCTGCCATCGGGCGCTCCCCCTGGACGACGTGAATCTCCACCTGGGTCTGGTTGTCGGTGGCGGTGGAGAAAATCTGGGTGCGACGGGTGGGGATGGTGGTGTTGCGCTCTATGATCGGCGTCGCCACCCCGCCCAGCGTCTCAATGCTCAGCGTCAGCGGAGTGACGTCCAGGAGAAGGACGTTCTTCACCTCGCCAGCCAGGACACCGGCCTGGATCGCTGCGCCGAGCGCGACCACTTCGTCCGGGTTGACTCCCCGATGGGGCTCCCGTCCGAAAAATTCGGTCACGACCCGCTGGATGGCGGGCATGCGGGTCTGTCCGCCGACCAGGATGACCTGATGGATGTCCGAAGGTTTCAGACGCGCGTCCGCCAGCGCCTGCTTGCAGGGCTCCAGCGAGCGCAGGATAAGGTCTTCGGTCAACTGCTCCAGTTTCGCCCGCGTCAGGCGTACCTGGAGGTGTTTGGGGCCGGACGCGTCAGCGGCAATGAAGGGCAAACTGATCTCCGTCTCCACCACCGACGAGAGTTCTATCTTCGCCTTCTCCGCTGCCTCCTTCAGCCGCTGCAACGCCTGGCGGTCCTGACGCAGGTCTATCCCATACTCACGGGCGAATTCGTCGGCGATATAGTCCATAATCCGCCGGTCAAAGTCATCACCGCCCAGGAATGTGTCGCCGCTGGTGGAGCGGACTTCAAAGACCCCATCCCCCACATCCAGAATGGAGATGTCAAAGGTACCTCCGCCCATATCGTAGACGGCGATCAGTTCGTCCCGATGGCTCGCCAGCCCGTAGGCCAGCGATGAGGCCGTCGGCTCGTTGATGATGCGCAGGACTTCCAGACCGGCGATCCTCCCGGCGTCCCGCGTCGCCTGCCGCTGGCTGTCGCTGAAGTAGGCCGGGACGGTGATGACGGCCTGGGTGACCGGTTCGCCCAGGTAGGCCTCGGCGTCGGCCTTGATTTTCTGCAGGATCATCGCCGAAATCTCCGGCGGGGAATACTCCTGACCGTTCATCCACACCCGGACGTCGCCATTGGGCGCGGCGGTGACCCGATACGGGACGACCTGCAGCGCCCGCTGGACTTCGGGGTCGTCAAATTTGCGCCCCATAAAGCGCTTGATGGAGAAGATGGTGTTTTCCGGGTTGATGATGGCCTGGCGTTTCGCCATCTGCCCGACCAGCCGCTCCCCGGTTTTGGGGTTGACGGCGACGACGGACGGGAAGAGCCGCTCCCCCTCCGCGCTGGGGATGATGACGGGCTCCCCGCCTATCATCACGGCGCAGACGGAGTTGGTGGTGCCCAGGTCAATGCCGATGATTTTGCCCACTCTGACCTCCTGGTGGGGTGATCAAATCTACCACAGAGGCGCGGAGGACACAGAGGAACGCAGAGAGTAGGAACTCTGTGTTTTCTCTGCGTCCTCTGTGTCTCCGCGGTAAAACGTAGCGATGTATTCCCGCCAGTTCATTCGCCGGACTCCTTTCCCTGTGGTGCGGGGGCGCGGGCGACCCGGACCAGCGCCGGGCGGAGCATCCGGTCGCCCAGCATATAGCCCCGCTGGACCTCGCCGATAATCTGGCCCTCCTCGTAACCGGAGGCCTCCTCGTAGGTCACCGCCTCGTGGTAGAGGGGGTCAAAGGACTTGCCGGCCGTCTCTATCGGCCGCACCCCCTCCATCTCCAGGATGGCCTCCAGTTTGCGCTTGATCAGGAAAATACCGTCCACCCAGGTCAGGATTTGCAGGCCCGGCGGGACCGTCTGCACGGCCCGTTCCAGGTCGTCCAGGACGGGCAGGATGCGGGCAATGAGGACGGCGTTGTTCATCTGGACCCGCTGCAGGAACTCCGCCTCCTGCCGCTTGCGGTAGTTGGAGAACTCCGCCTGAGTGCGCTGCCAGCCGTCCAGGTACTCGGCCGCCCGGGCCTTCGCCTCCTCCAGTTCCCGGCGCAGGCGGGCCAGTTCCTCCTCTGGAGATTCCGGTTTCGGCTCGGCGGCTACAACTTCGGCTGTCTCCTCGGTGGTCGTTTCCGGCCGAGAGACCTCCGGTGCAATGTGCTCCTGTCTCTCCTCCATCTCCGACCTCCTGAATGAAATGTAGTACCGCTCCCGACAAAGCAAGGAAATAGATTTTTTGTGTTGGGCGCTTTGCCGCCCAACACAAAAAATCTACTTATTCTTCTACTCCTCGCTGGAAAACCCACCCTTGTGAGTCCCCCCTCCCCGTTGCGGCTTCGCCGCACGAGGAGATAAGGGCAGGGACAAGCCCTGCGCTTACCGGGGGTTTCGGGGCGGGCGGCCTTCGGTCGCCCGCCCCGAAACCCCTCTTTCCCCCTTCTCCCCCGCCGCGGCGGGGGAGAAGGGGGTAGGGGGATGAGGGGGCGCTAAAAACCAATTGGCGAACCCGATAGCATCTGCGCTCTTACGCGCTACTCCGCGTCCTCGGAGACCTTTTCTCCCTGGAGCGCCGGCGGCAGGGATTCCGTGCCGACGACGAAGACGTCGTAGACCAGTTCGGAGAGGATACCGGCGACGAAGCGGACGGCGGAGATGGCCCGGCCGTAGCCCATCCGGAGCGGGCCCACCACGCCCAGCGCGCCCGTCGCCAGCCCGGTGACCCCGTAGCGGCTGAGCACCAGGCTGCAGGCGCGCAGTTCGTCAAAGCGGCCCTCCCCGCCGATCATCACCCGCACACTCCCGGCGGTGGAGCCCAGCGCGTGGGCCAGGATCGCCTCCAGGTAACTCCGCTCCTCAATGACCCGCAGCACGCCGTGGGCCTGCGGCGACTCCAGAAAGTCGGGCTCCTGAAAGAGTTCACTCAGCCCATCGTGGTAAATCTCTTCGGGGGCGACGGCGGCCGCGCGCCGCATCATATCCACCACCAGCCGGGCCACGTCCGCCTCCAGGAGCGGGAGGCTGCGGATGCGGGGCTCAATTTCATCGGCGGTGAGGCCGGCGCAGAGTTGGTTCAGCCGGTCCGCCGCTTCGCTGAGCACCGCCTGCGGCAGCGGCTCGGGCAGGGTGATCATCTGCTGTTTGACCATGCCGCCCTGGAGGACGAGCACCAGCAGGACCAGCCGCCCCTGGGTGGAGATGAGTTGCATATGCCGGTAGCGGGGCTGGGCGGCCTGCGGCGCGGTGACCAGCGCCGCGCTGCGGGTGGTGCGCGCCAGCACCGACGCTGCCAGCGGCATCCATTCCTCAATGTCGTCCCGCACCTGCTGGAACTGATGGGCAATGGTGCGCCGCTCTGCCAACGGCAACTCCGCCTCCCACAGCAACTGTTCCACGAAGTACCGGTAGCCCTCCACCGTGGGCTGCCGACCGGCGGAGGTGTGGGGGTGAGTGAGATAGCCCAGTTCCTCCAGCCGGGCCATCTCATTCCGCACCGTCGCCGGGCTGACGTCCAGCCCGTACTTCTCCACCAGTGCGCGCGACCCGACTGGCGACCCGGTCTGCACAAATTCCCGGACGACCAGGTCCAGAATCATCTGTTGACGGGGAGTCAATTCGGTCATGGATCTACGATACCTAAGGCAACGGATGGTCTTCCTCTGCGCTCTTCCCTTTTCGGATAAATGTCGTTCCTACCCGCAAATTTATTAAATTTATCCGCGTTTATCCGCGTCCTATCGGGATACCCTGCGCTATTCTCTTCGGGAACTTGCGCCCCTTTAGGGCAACATTACTTTGTGCACCAGCAACGACTCCCAGGGCGAAAGTACTGGGCCAGAGTCCTCTACCCGGGGCGGGATGCGGTTCCCCGTCCAGGGGTCCCACAGACCTATCTCCAACCAGTACTCCCCAGCGGGAGCGTTCGGCGTAATTTGAAAAGTGTACGTGTCCTGATGGAGTCCAGGCAGCCACCAGTGCAGGTTCAGCACCTTATCCGCCTGGCCCCAGAGCGGGTTGCCCGTCTCCGGGTTTTCGGTTGCTCCCAGAAGATGGACGAAACTGTTCAGCGGGCGATCCGTCTCATCTGTCAGTTCCCCGTAGAGCGTCACCGTGACCTGGGCGCCGGGTTGCCATTGGGAAAAAGCGGTATAACCACAGAGACGCAACCCCTGCCCAAACCGGGCGCAGGCCAAATAGTTGTTGATTCTCATAAAGTCGTATCACCTGGTCTTTCACAAAGTCTCACAAAGTCGTATCCCACCTCTTGCCCTGGTGGGAATCTGAGCGTTCGTTCCGAGTTACAGGGTTTCTCTTTATCCCCCTCACCCCCCTTGCCCCCCTCTCCCCCTTGCCCTGCGGGCGGGGGAGAGGGGGGAAGAGAGGGGTTTTTGGGGCGGCGGCGAAGCCGCCGCCCCAAAAACCCCATTTCCATCTCCCCCTCCCCGTGCGGCTGTAGGGGCGGACGGATCGTCCGCCCTCAATGGGGAGGGGGGTAGGGGGGAGGGGAAATATCAACCCTCAGAAGATCGCACCCTTCTGGAATCCCAAGCCGGATTCAACCCCCAGGGGGGTATGACTTTTTGAGACTTTGCCAAAAGATCGTGATACGACTTTACGAGATTCAACATAGTATCGGTCGGTACATCCGCACAGATAACACCGAGGCGGGCATCCTCCTCTACGACCCTCAACTGCCAGAGGGAAAGAGTGCCGCCTGGCACAATATGCGCGCGTTCCCGATAGAGAGGTAGGCGCTGAAGCGTTACGGCATCGTAGACGGCAACCTGAATGTCATACACTCCTGGCAGCGCCTCGGGCGATAACGGGATACGGCGCCGATCCAGCCAGTCCGTACCCGGTTCCCCAATCGTCAAAGGGATGTCGCTCTGGCCGATCTTGTCCATCCCCTGGAGCACCTGGACCGTCGCCACGCAGTTCGGGCAATCCCGCAGCGCCCGCCAGTGCAGGGTAACTTCCAGCGCCTCCCCCGGCGTCAGAACCGACCGCTCCAGACGGTAACCGACCAGAGCGACCCGACGTTCCCAGTTGTAGGTCAGGGCCGGACCGCTCTCCGGTACCACGATATGCGGCCCAGGGAGAAAGAAGGTGTCCCCCAGTCGCTCCTCCCGCCAATTATACACCGGTAGTC
Organism: uncultured Chloroflexota bacterium; assembly: GCA_937138275.1. GTDB lineage: Bacteria > Chloroflexota > Anaerolineae > B4-G1 > DUEL01 > SpSt-77. Next base: position 9,672 of record CAKZOY010000467.1, on the reverse strand, counting down.
GTTCGGTAAAAGTGGTCAACCCGACCGCCAGCACGCCCGACGCGGACACCGGGACGGTATCCCGCACCTGCAAGGGATAGCGGTCGCAGAAGACCACCCCGGCGGGCCAGAGGGACGTCGGGAAAGTCCCCAGACCGGGGTGGGTTTCTCTGCGTCCTGCCGTCAGCCCGTCACCGGTCTGCAGGGCCAGCCAGACGAAATAGTCGGCATCTATTCGCCGTTCCCCCTGCCAGCAGAGGGTTACCCGGAAGGTCTCGCCGGGGCGCACCTCCTCCCGGTCCACCCCGTACCCCAGCAGGCGAATCCCTTCCCCGAAGCGGACATCCGTCCGGTTGGGCGCGATGGCCGCCACCTCCTCCGGCCGTAGCGGTTGAGGTCGGGCGTAGGCCGGAGCGATGACGCCGAAGGGCAGGTAGATGGCGACCAGCAGGAGCGCCGCGCCGATGCCTCCCAGTGGCCGGCCCCCCCAGCGGCGGGGGAAAAGTTCCCGCCAGCCGCGGGCCAGGAGCAGGGAGATGGCGCCGATCGCCGGGTAGAGCAGCCGTCCCTGCGATCCGCCCGTCGTCAGCGTCCAGCGGATCAGTCCCGCCAGGACGACCAGCGCCCATAGGCCCAGAAAACTCACTGCCCGCAGGGTATGTCCATCCCGGCGGCGGAGCGCCCGCCCCAGCGAGACGGTCAGGCCGACCCCCCCGGCGACCGTCAACACCGTGAAGAAGGCGTAGACCCACCGCGGCGCGGCCAGGTTGAACCAGCCGAAGACGGCCCAGTACGAGAGGTAGATGAGTTCCCCCTCGGTCAGGAGCAACTCCCGCAGGCCGAACCCGGCCTCCCGCCGTCCTACCATTGCCAGCATCGGCCCCAGGCCGGTGACGTCGCCGTAGAGAACGTAATTGCGCCCATACCACCCGCCGCAGACGAGGACACCTACCCCGAAGACCACTGCCGCCCCCAGAAGCCTGCGCCAACGGAGGTCGGAAGGGACGGAATCCCACGGAAACGTACGCAAACTTCCGTGTGCTTCTGTGGGTTTCTGTGGCTTTTCCCTCCCCCAGGCTGCGGCGATGAGCACCAGCCCGGCAAAGGGCCACAGGAGCAGCCCGCTCAGTTTGTTCAGCGCGGCCGCCCCCAGCGTCAGCCCCAGCACTCCGGAGGTCCGCCATGATGCGTCTCCCTGCGCTATTCGGGCCAGCAAGACCAGCGCCGACGTCGCCAGGAAGGCCCCCAGAGCATCGTTGTTGACCAGCCCGGCGGTGAAGAGGAACCCCGGCGTGAAGGCGACCGTCAGCGCGGCCGCCGCAGCGACCTCCCGTTCCTCCGGAAAGAGCAGGCATCCCAATTTGTATGTTGCCCAGACCGCCCCCGCGCCGAACGCGACAGAGAGCAGGCGGGTCAGGTGGATGGCGCGCGCCGCGCCCCGGTATGGAAACCGCTCGGCGTCGGTGTGGATGTAGTGGTTCTGATTGTCCTGATACCCGATGGGCCAGAGCGTCGGATAGGGATTCTCGCGCCGGTAGAGCGCCATCAGGTCGTCCTCTGGCACTCCGACGCTCAGGGCCGCGGCCAGCAGGTAGTAGAGGGGCGGCTGGCTCGCCTCCTGCCGGGCCAGGTGCGGGTACTGCTCCGGCGGCTGACGGGGCAGTGCCTTTTCGCTGTAAATGTGCCAGATGTACGCGTAGTGCCAGGACTCGTCGTTCCCCTCAAAGAGTGGCACCACGACACTGTAAACTGTCGCCAGGACCACGAAGAGGCAGACAACCACCCACGGGCCGCGGGTTGAGAAACCACGAAGGGCACGAAGGTTTGCACAAAGGGCACAAAATTGGGCTTTGTATTTCTCTGTATTCACCCTTGCGCTCTCTCGGGAAAATTGCGTGTTCTTCGGGCCCTCCGTTGTGTCCTTTGTGAGAAAATCAGTCCCCTACCCGAACGGTGGCGACAATAAGGGAGTCCCACTCGGAAAGGGATAGCCTTTCACCCCCGACGATCCGCGGGGCATACCGCTGCTGGGTCTGGGGGTCCCACCACCCGACTTCCAGCAAATACTCCCCCGGCGCGGCGTTGGGGAACACCTGGAAGGTGTACGTATCCCGGTACATCTTGCCCGGTTTCCACCAATTGATCCCCATCTGCTTATCTTCCTGTCCCCACACCGGGTTGCCCGTATCCGGGTTGAACGGGCCCAGCAGGTGGACGAAACTGTTGGCAGCCCGGTCCACCGTCTGCGGGATTTCCCAGTAGAAGGTGACGGAGAGCACGTCGCCCGGCGCGACCCGGTCCGAAGAGATGGCGTACCCGCAAAGGTGCAGCGTCTCCCCGAACCAGACGTCCACCTCCTGCGCGTTGTGGATAGACTGACAGGTAGAATGACGGCGCAGGAAGGTGGTGTGCGGGTCCAGCCAGCAGGTCTTCAGCAAGGCCAATCCGACCAGTAGAACCGCCATCCACCACCGCGGGCGCAGATAGGTCGTGGGGACGGGGTCCCGTCGGGGGCCGCGCCAGAAGAGCGCCAGCACCCCCAGCCCCAGCGCGGCAGCGATGCTGACCGCGTCCCCCGCCCGATGGGCCGCCGTCCCCTCATAGCGCAGGGCGACGACATGCCGCCCGGCGGGGACGTCTATAATAGTGTAGCCGCTCCCCTCGGCGGGGTTCAGCGGTTGATGTTCCCCGTCCACATACCCGACCCATCCGGGGAAGTACAGAACGTGCATCGCTGCGCTGAAGGGGACGGGAGTCTCTATTTCGGCCTCCAGATACCCCGTCCGTCGGGTCTCCCAGAGGACGCGCCCGCCTTCGGGCAGGTTGGAGACGGGCGACGCGGCGATTCGCGCCGCCTCGTCCTGACTGAACGGGACGGTGCGCCAGCGGGGGAGCAGTTCCCGGAAGTAACTCAGGTCCGGGAACCCCGTCCGCAACGAAAACGCCAGCACGTCGTCCGGCGTGGGCGACCGGGGGACGTCGGCGTGATGGGTCAGGAGCGACGGGAAGAGGGACGGGAGCGCGATCCCGACCCCGACGATCACAGTTACCGTCGCCAGCACGCCGATCCGGCGGCGCGGGGCCAGGGTGAGCAGGTACCCGGCGGCGAGGGCCGTCACCAGGCCCAGCGAGGCCAGCAGCCGCCAGCGGAAGTTCAGGTACTGCATCACCCCCAGCGGAGTGACCGCCGCCCAGACGGGGGTGGCGGCGGAGGTCTGCATCCAGAGGGCGCAGGCCCCCCAGAGGGCCAGTCCCCCGACCAGCGCGGCGTCGGCCCGCCCGCGGCGGCGCAAGAAGGGCACGGCCAGCAGACCCAGCGGGAGCAGCAGCGCCGGGAGCGGCCCCAGCGTCTGGCCCGTGGTGTTGTTCGCCAGGCCGACGTCAAAGACCAGTGGCCACTGGAAGAAATCCGAAAGCGCCATCACGCTGGTATCGGGAGAAGCCCACGCCGGGTCGGTGGCGTTCTCCAGTTGTACGGAAGACCGTCCGGCCATAAAAGGAATCAGGAAAAACGCCGTCAGCAGGACTCCCCCCAGCAGGGCCAGCCCGGCCCAGAGGGCGCCTTTCCGGCCGGAGCGCAGGGCGATGAAGAGCCAGGTCAGGGCGAGGACGGGCAGGGCCAGCAGGGCCCCGGCGTTGTGGGTCAGGATCAGGGCGGCCCAGGCAACCGACGCCAGGGCCAGGCGCCACCCCGACGGCCGCTCCGCCAGGGCCAGCAACCCCCACAGCACCCAGGGGTAGAGGACGATAGCCGCGCCCTGGGGTGAGCCGCGCTCAAAGAGTTCCCGCAGCAGGTACGGCGAATAGGTGTACAGGGCCGCGCCCGCCAGGGCCGCGTCGGCGCGGCGGAAGAGGACCAGACCCAGCCCGAAGGCCCCCGCCGACGCTCCCACGAACGAGAGGGCCACCACCGCCCGCCAGGCCAGGGAGAAAGGCAGCCCGAGGGCATGGAATCCCGTCATCAGGGCATAGATGAGGGGCGAGTAGAACTGAAACAGTGGCCCCCCCAATCCGCCGTTGATGGCGGGCACCCAGCGGGGGTAGAGCCAGCCGTCGGCCAGCGCGGCGTCAAAGACGACGGCGCGGTACACATGAAACAACGCCGCGTCTACGGCGTGTTCTTCTATCGGATTGACCAGCGCGGGCAAGGCCGCCAGGGCCGGTACCAGCAGGGCCAATACCCACGAAAATATCCGTTCGTTTTTCAACGGTTACCCGTCCCCCGGCGATACATTTTTAGCACTCCCGCCAGGGGAGTGCTAAAATTCGCTATTTCATGCTACCATGGGGCAGGGAATCTGTCAAGACCTTGACTCTGCGGGCTTGCGCAGCAATTCGCCCCGCATGGGAAAGGGGTGGGGTGTGGGGTTGTGGGGGTGGCAGACAACCTGTCTGCCCTCAACGGGGAGGAGGCTGGGGAATGGGGCAAAAGCACCTGAATCCAGGCGCACGCACGTTGCCCGCTTGACAAATGGGGAATTCGCGGTAGAATATTACCGCACCAGCCGAAGTGGCGGAATTGGCAGACGCGCTGCGTTCAGGGCGCAGTGGCCGCACGGCCGTGTGGGTTCGACTCCCACCTTCGGCATCGCCGCCCGAATCCGATTCGGGCGGTTTTTGTTTTCGCCATTTCATCCCCATACGGCGGATGCCACAATGGGGGATGGAGAAAGAGGGTTGAGAAGAGAGTGCCCTGATCCGACGCATCCAGACGCAACGGGCGCTTTTCCCGATGGCAAGCGGGATTGCGGATGGAGCAGGGCGGCGAACAAATATCGGACGGGGGGCAATCGGGCCCGCCGTTAGATCGGTGCCCGGGGACGCGAGAGGGCGTAAATTTCCTGCACCAGGTAGGAGGAGCCGATTTCCTTCAGCAGGTAGCGGGACGCCCCGGCCTGGAGGGCCTGACGCCGCTCCTCGGTATCCGGATAGGACGTTAAAACGACAATACAGGCGCTGGGGCACTCCGCCCGGAGCCGACGCAGGGCAGCCATTCCCTGCCCGTCGGCCCGCTTGGTCTCCAGAAGCACCACGTCTGGGGTTTGCTCCACCGCCAGCATAATTCCTTCTTGCCAGCAACCAGTGCACCCGACGATCTCTACGCCTTCGGCGGAACTCAGGCGGGCCTCCAGAGCCTGACGCACGGCATCGTGGTCATCAATGATCAGCACCCGTATGCGTTTCACGGCTCCTTCTCCTTTGGCCTCCCAGTATACCCGGAAGGGGCCGCTTCGGTTAGTGCTATCTGTCCCGCAATTCCGATGACGTTGTGCAGACGAAACGTTGCGGCGGGTAGCCAAAGGCTACCCGCCGCAATCTTCTATGCCCTCTCTTACAGGGACTCGCGCGTGCCCCCGCGATAGAAGTAATCGCTTACCGTTTCGTCCGCAGCATCTCCACGTACATCTGGATGGCCCGCTCTATCTCCTGGTACGCCCGGTCCAGTCCTTCCCATCCGAGTGCCTTCACCTCCGCCTGCTCCAGGTCTTTGTAGACGCTGAAGAAGTGGGTAACCTCGTCCAGAAAATGCTGAGGGACATCCTCCAGGGATCGGTAGTCGTTAAACAACGGGTCGGTGTGGGGGACGGCGAGGATTTTGTCGTCCAGACGTCCCCGGTCCTGCAGGTGGAAAATCCCCAGCGGTCGGGCCTCAATCACGCATCCGGAAAAGGTCGGTTCGTTGGTCATCACCAGCACGTCCAGCGGGTCGCCGTCGTCGTGGAGAGTGCGCGGGATGAAGCCGTAATCGCCGGGATAGTGCAAGGACGAGTAGAGCACCCGGTCCAGTTTAATGAACCCTCCCTGTTCATCGTATTCGTACTTGTTCCGGGACCGTTTCGGGATTTCCACAACCACGTAGATGACCCGGGGAACATCCGGCCCCGGCGGTAGTTCTCGCCAGAGATTTGTCATGGGCATCACGTCACCTCCTCCTGGGGATTTTCCTCCGTACACTGACGCAGTACCTCTATGATCTCCGGCCCCCAGGTCTCACGCGCCCAGGGGCCCAGATCGTCCATCTCTTCCAGATCGTGCATCGTCTGGGGGGCGCGCTCTGCCAGGGCCCAGAGGACGGTGCTGGGCAGAATGGCATCGGGGTCCACGCCGCGCGCTTCCGCCACCCGCCGACGCCACATCCGCAGGGCCTGGTATCGTTCCGCCGCATCTTCCGGGGGGCGCAGGCACGGCGGAGATGGGGCAGTGCCCCGTTCCCCGCGCCGGATGGCCTCCAGGATGGCCTGTCCGTAGCGACGGATCAGGGGCTCGGGAAGACGTCCTTTCGTCGTCAATTCTGCCGGTGTATGGGGACGGACCCGCACCAGGCGCACCATTACCTCATCGCTCATCACTCGAAAGGGAGGGCGGTTCTGGTCCCGGGCCACCCGGTCCCGCCAGAGATAGAGTTGCCAGAGGATGGCCCGTTCCCGGTCATCCAGCAAATAGACGTCCCGCACGCGCCAGAAAGCCTGAGGGCCATAGTGGAGGACGGCCGGGGGAGTGCGGGGCAACCGGTCAAAGGTTTCGGTGGCATGCCGCATCCGGCCCCTCTGCACCAGTTCCCGCACCTGGATGTCCCGCAGGGGGAGCAGGTAGCGGGTATCCAGCGCGGCGTATGCCAGGGCTTCGGGGCTGAGGGGACGCTGGCCCCAGTTGTGCCGCTGGAACCGCTTGTTCGTGTAGACGCCGAACCGCTCCTGGAGTAGGTCGGCCAACCCGACCCGCGGCCACCCCAGGATGCGCGCCGCCCGCATCGTGTCAAACAGGTTGGCAAACGAAAAGCCGAAATCCCGCTTCAACCCCGCGATGTCCTGCTCCGCCGCGTGGAAGACCTTCTGAATGCCCGGGTCGGCGAAAATGTCTCCCAGCGGAGCGGGGTCCAGTTCGGCCAGCGGGTCCACAATGTAGTCCAGGCCCGGGACGGAGATCTGGATCAGGCAAACCCGTTCATGGTATGCGTAGAGGGAGTTGGACTCCGTGTCCACAGCGATGGCGGGTTGAGAACGCAGAGTCCGGATCAGGCGCTCCAGGTCGGCCTGTACAGCGATCAGCATCCAGGACGAGGACGGTGTTTCACTCATAGCCCCATAATGGCTCGGGCGATCAGGAAGTAGATGAGCAACCCGGTCGCGTCCACCAGGGTGGTCAGGGCGGGGGCGGAGATGACCGCCGGGTCAATCCGCAGACGGGAAGCGATGAGGGGCATCGCGCTCCCGATGATCGCTGCCCACAGGACAATGGCGCACAAACTGACTCCGACGGTGTAGGCCAGATTGGCTGGCGAGTGCCATGTGAGCGCGCGGAAGAAGCCGATGACCCCCATCGCGGCTCCCAGCAAAAGGGCGGTGCGAATCTCCCGCCACATAAGGAGGAGGATGTGGCGGAAGGTCACTTCTCCCAGGGCGAGCGAGCGGATGATCGCGCTGGCAACCTGGCTACCGGCATTCCCGCCGGTGCCGATGAGCAACGGGACGAAAAAGGCCAGGGCGACGGCTTCGCTCAGTTCGTGTTCAAAGTGGCGCAGGACGGTCCCGGTGAAAGTTTCGGCCACAAAGAGCAATAACAGCCAGCCGACGCGCTTGCGGAACATTTTCATAATGGGCGTATCCAGATACGGCTCATCCAGGGGTTCCGAAGCGCCCAATCGCTGGAAGTCCTCGGTGGCCTCATCCTCCAGCACGGCGACCAGGTCATCGTGGGTGATGATACCCAGGAGGCGTTCGTCATCATCCACAACGGGCAGGGCCAGCAGGCCGTAGCGGGACATCAAGCGCGCCGCTTCCTCCTGGTCCGCGCCAGCGTGGACGTGGATGACCTCGGGGTCCATAATGTCCCGAATCGGGGTCGTGGGAGACGCAACGATCAACTGCCGCAGGGAGACGACCCCCACCAATCGGCCTTCCTCATCCACCACAAAGAGATAGTAGACGGTTTCCGAATCGGGAGCGATGCGGCGCAGATAAGCGATGGCTTCTTCCGCGGTCATCTCCTGCCGGAGGGTGATGGTGGGCCGAGTCATCAGGCCGCCCGCCGTCTCGTCCGGGTGAGCCAGCAGCGGTTCTACCTCGTCGGCCTCTTCCATCACGGAGAGAACCTGGACGGCCTGGGCAGGGGGGATATCCCCCAGGACGTCCGCGGCCTCGTCGGGCTCCATTTCGTCCAGAATGCGGGCCAGGTCCTCCGTATCCAGACGCAGGGCCAGTTCCGCTGCTTCGCTATCCTCCAGTTCCGCCAGGATCGCTGCAGAGTCCTCCACATCCAGCCGCGGCAGCAGCGCCACCTGCTCTTCGGGCGGCAGTTCTCCGAACAGGTCTGCCTGATCTGGTGGACGAAGGGATTCTATCAACGCGACGGCCCGATCCCACTCTCCGGCCGCCAGCGCCACACGTACCTGGGCCAGGATGGTGTCTATATCTACGGGTTGATGGCTCATCTTGCTTCCCCCAGGCAGGATGGACGCCCATATTTTCCTACAATTCCTCCGATTCGGCAAATAGCGGGGATGATGACCGCTGGGATTCCGGTTGGACAAATGATTCGGACAGTAAATGGAAATCGTCGGTCGGCAGGTGTTAACACCCCCTCATCCTCCCAATCCCCTTCTCCCCCGCAAGCGGGGGAGAAGGGGGAGAAAAATGCAAGGCTTGTCCTTGCCCTTTCCTCCCCGTGCGGCTGTAGGGGCGGGTGATCCGCCCGCCCCTAACGGGGAGGGGGGCAGGGGGAGGGGTTGATATACCAGGCCTACGAATCTGACATCCCCAAACGCAATTGGCATAACTTGCCATAGAACTGGAATGCACCTGGCAAAGGCCGATGGGAGGCCACCGACCGGAGGGACAGCGCCTGTTAACCGAATGTAAACTTGATCTTAAACTTCCGTTCGCAAATATTTAACCAAGGCTCGGTAGAATGAGCGCAGATGACTCTAAACATCTAAACAAAAGGAGAATCTAATGGGTTTTGCGGATCTGCACATTCACACCATTTCCAGTTGGGACGGCACCAGCACCGTCTCCGGCGTGCTCAAAAAGGCGGCCCATCATCTGGGCCTGGATGTGATCGCCATTACCGACCACAATACGGTGGCCAGTTCTCTGAAGGCTCAGGCGATGGCCCCGGAATACAATCTGGAGGTGATCACCGCAAGCGAAATTTCCACCGCAGAGGGGCATCTTCTGGCCCTGTTCATCCGGGAGGACATCCCGAAGAGGTTATCGCTCGTTGAGACTCTGCTGCGGGTCAAAGAACAGGGCGGCATCGCCATCGCGGCCCATCCGGCGGCCCATGGTCTGAAGAGTCTGAAGCCCGCGGCCATTCGTCGGGCTCTGGACCACCCCGAAGCGAGGGAAGTGCTGGTCGGGGTAGAGACGTTCAATGCAGGCCTGGTCTATATGCAGAGTAATCATGTGGCGCAGGCCCTGGCTCGAGAACTCTCTCTGGCTGCTGTGGGTTCCAGCGACGCCCATCTCCTGTGGATGATAGGGTGGGGGAAGACGGAGTTCCCCGGCCGCACTGCCGCCGATCTGCGCCGGGCGCTGGAGCAGAGGACCACGCGCGCCGTGATGGGCGAACTGACCTCCAGGCCCTTCATGCTCCTCCACTGGTTTTCCCGCTATCTCCTGCGGGAAGCGGGCTGGGTCAACTGGAATCCCCACCCCGAGGCGCCGCTGCGCCTGGGGCACATCTCCCGCGCCG